>JAOAPL010000343.1 GCA_025462925.1 Acidobacteriaceae bacterium | reverse complement strand
GCCCACCGCATTCCCGTCGAAGTTGAAAAACCCGCCGCAGAACAGGGCACTTACCTTTATCCGGAACTCTTCACCAAGACCGGCAGCGACAAGCTTGCCGTGTCCAATCACCCGAAGTACTAGTTGCCTATTCGTGATACAAGGCGCGGACGCCCTCCGCGCCTTTTTATTTGAACTCGAGCGCTGCGGCGCTCTTTAGTGAGCACCTCTGTCCACAGTCTTGGTTTGGCTCGCATCAGCAATCTATTGCACAGCGGCTGAACCCGTCGGGAACAGATTCGACAGCTCCTAGAGTAGGTACTGGAGCTTTGCGCCTTTTGCTAGTTTGGTCGTGATGTTCTTTAGCCGCACGATGACTAATTCCTTGTCTTCAACGTCTGGCGCAGCCGGCGCGTTGAGACTAAGTAGGCTCGGAATTGCTCATCAGTTGCGAACTTTTGGTTGGTCTCTATAAGGTTCATTTGCGCCTCTTTTATTTAGGCCGATTGATCCAAGCAAATAAGAGAACGCGGTAATTACCACGAAGACACAGAGGGAAAACAGGAATAGCGTGAATCCGTGTATTCCTGTGATTTCCTCAAGCTGGCGTCCCAATCCATGCATGTAACGAATAGTACCGGAACTTACCTTTTGTGTTCACTCAGTTCGTGGTTCCGGAAGCTGACCCGAAAAACAACTCCGTAGGACTCGGCGGGCTCCCTGATCGCGACGGGTCGCGTCAGTTCACATTGAGAGTGACATTCGCAGTCTGACTTGACCCGTCCACCTGACTAGTTGCCATAACAGAAATAGTGTAGCTGCCGGCTGGAGTGCCGGTTGGATTGCCGGGGCGGGTGGAAGGCGACCCACCGCCTCCGCAAGACCCGAGCAGTATCATGGAAAGGCATACGCAACTCAGCAAGAGAAGACGACCGCGTCTGCTCTTGACACTAACCACCAGTCCGGGAAGCAGCGCGACAAAAACAGCAAA
The DNA here is from genome assembly GCA_025462925.1 of Acidobacteriaceae bacterium. GTDB lineage: Bacteria > Acidobacteriota > Terriglobia > Terriglobales > Acidobacteriaceae > JAICLA01. Next base: position 18,956 of record JAOAPL010000343.1, on the reverse strand, counting down.
GCCAAGCATATCTCGTGGACTCCCAATGTTAGGCCGGACTAACGCGCCGGTAGTTCTCGCGGTTGTGCTGACCGTGACCTGAAAACTGGAAGGGGTCGTTGTGCTAACCGTTTGAGAGCTCGGAACCGAGCATGTTACCCCAGTGGGGGCACCAGAACATCTGAGCGCGAGAGTGGCATTTTGCCCTGCGCCACCAACCGTAAAGTTATAGACTGCGGTTTGGCCCGCGGAAATGGTCTGGCTCTGGGCAGATCCTGAAGCCAAGGCAAGGTTGAGTCCGACCATGCCCGTTAGTGCAACCGTGTGCGGACTGCCTGGGGCATTGTCCACAACCTGTAATGTCGCGGATTCGCTGACCGAGCCGCTGGGCGTATAGGTCACGCGTATGAGGCAAGACGCAAACAAAGGCAGTACCGCATTGCAGTCATGAATCTCGCTAAAGTCGCTTGCTGAAGGTCCAACAATGCTGATGCTGGTTAAGGTCGCTGCTGCGTCGCCGCTGTTCTGCAGTGTGATGGCCTGCGACAGGCCAGCGGTACCCACCGAGGGCGATGTCAATGTCAGCTGCGTTCGGTCTGGCGAAAGTGCCGGCGATTTTGCCACAGCAATGACTGGGATAACCCGCGGGCTGTCTGGCGCTGAGCTGGTGATCGTCAAACTGCCAGTCCGCGTGCCGAAGCCTGTAGCAGTGATTCCCAGTTCCACTAGACAACTCCTGCCTGCTAACAGCGTTGCTGGACAGGGATTCGGGCGGTCAATCACAAAATCGCCGCTGACGGAAAAATTCGTAAGCTGAATGTCAACCGGACTCACGTTGGCGATCAAGGCCACCGGACCCGGGTTGAATATTGCGCCGACGGTAACGTGAAACGCGCTGAAGTCTATCTTGGACGGTGCCGCCAACGCTGCTCCCGGTCCCGGAGAAATCTTTGTAAGGAAACCGGTATAGGCCCCGTCAGGGGAAAAAGACCGTGGAACTGTTCCATCAATGGGAGCGACCAGCGGAAACAAGCCAGCCACCAAACCTACGACATAGCGATTGCCTTGATTATCGAGTCCGAGGCTGGTAACGGCGTCAGGGGGCGGACCGACGAAGCCCGCGCCGCCGGCGCCCAAGAATGTGGAAAAGACCAGGGTTCCCGTGGCATCCAGTGTCGCCACAAAAGCGCTGGTAGGATCCCTTTGAATCGGGTTCACCAATAGAATGGTTGACGGCGATACAGTCTCGTTGTTTGACCCCCCAATGTGCGCTTGCCCGCCCGCGTCAACCTGGATAGCAACGGGGTCGACAAAGTCCGCACTTAGAGGAGTCGAGTAGATTAGCGCCGAACCGCTGGGGTTGAGTTTGCCTACAAAGAATCCTCCGGCTGTCTGCGGCGAATTGAAGGGAAAGCCGGCATGCGAGTTGGCGGCAATATATGCATTCCCCGCAGCATCTGCCGCAATCGCCCCAGGAGCGAAGTATGTTGAATACAATAACTCTCCGTTTGGACCAAACTTTGCTGCAAAGCCACCGAAAGCACTGCCGTTGGTAGCTTGAAACGGCGTTCCGCCCGGCACCATAGGTACATCAGTGGAATCCGTTGAGCCGGTTATATAGGCGTTGCCATTCGCATCCGTAGCAAAGCCGCTCGGAGTATCCGCCCCGCTTCCCCCATAGACGGTGGAGTAAATAAGGTTTGCGCCGCTGGGATCCAGCTTGACCACAAAAGCGTCAACCCCCTTCACCAAGTTGGTGAGTGAATTCTTCAAAGGGAAATTGCCCGAGGGTGTTGCACCCGTCACATAAATACCGAAGTTGTCCACAGCCAGGCCGCTTACCATATCGCCAGAGGATCCACCGAAAAATGTGCCGGAAAGAATGGTGCCTGAGGGCGATAATCTGACTAGAGCGTTCTCGTCCGCGTTGCCGATGATAGTGGGATTGGGAAAACCACTCGGAATCCCCGCAGAGTCTCCAGCCACGTAACAGATGTTCTGCTCGTCCATAAAAATGGCACGAGGAATTTGAATCCCAGCTGTATTGCGAAGACCCGAAATGGTATAGACAATCGTGCCATCGGCATTGATCCGGGCCAATGACGAATTGCCGAAGGTCGCTCTACTGAAAACGCACCCGTTGCCTGAGGAGTTGAAAGCCCCAAGCGCGTTCGGCGCGAACGGTCGCGGCGCTGTCAATCCCGTGGCAAATGGTAGATAGGTCGAAGAGGCGATTCCTGGCGTTCCCTGGCCATAGAGATGTGGGAGGGTGGCCCATATAAAGCAAATCAGCAGAGCTTTTTTCACGTCGAAAGTGTATGGTGGAAATCGCAAATACGTCAATTGCAAATACGTCAATCAAAGATGCGACAGCAGCTTTCAACCCGGAGGGCGACAGCGGCAAACGTTAATGCTCTGCTGTATGCGCATGCAATCTTCTGTCCTGCAAAACAAAAATCGGCCAGAATCCGCCACTTTGGGATGGAAAAGCATCCGAAGGGATCGCCAGCATCGGTTCTGTTCCAGCAAAAATACACCCATGAACATCTGATTCGACTCTAACAAGGGCACTCAAGCAGTCGCAGCATCTGCAACGGGGCGGGAAGGCGCTGCCAATTCTGCGGCACCCGACCAATTTGCGGATCCACCACAAACGAGCCCTGTCCGTAACTAGGTTGATGAGCAAGCTACTTTTGAGGTCCCCCTGCGGACTCAGCTCACAGAATCTGAACAACGGACTCTGTTTTCCTAGCTGCGAAGCCGGCTTATGCCTTGTTTTACGAAATCCGGACAGCTCGAATTCGTTACGCAAAAGCAGAGTGATACCTTAAAATGCTTTGCTTATTCCTGAAACAGCCATTGGGGAGCCATGGGAAAAATCTCAAGTTCTTACTTCGTCCCGATCTGTTGTGCTTTACTCATTCTCTCAAGTACTTCCGCCGCTCAGCACATGGGAGTGAAGTTTGAGCAATTACCATCGGTGTCTGTTGGTGGGAAATTCTTTGGGTTCGCGAAAGCTGATCTCAATCACGATGGAAAGATTGATGTTATAGCCGGAGTAACGGACACGGGGCAAGTTGCTGTGTTCCTTGGGATAGGGGATGGCACATTCCAAGATCCGATATTCTCCCCGGTCAACTTGGGTCCTCTCCCGCACGGGATTGTGGTTGCCGACTTCAATGGTGATGGGAATCCCGATGTAGCCATTGCTGAAGGACTAAATGGTTCCAATGGTGCGAATGTGGACATTTTGCTCGGAAATGGAGATGGCACATTCCAAACTGCCAAAGTGTCTCCTACTGGCAATAGCCCAACCGGCCTGGCAGTCGGCGATTTGGACAATGACGGCCACATGGACCTTTTTGTCGGCGGAAATGGGGGCAGCATTGTTCTATTTGGACTTGGGGACGGCACATTCCGCCCCAGCTCGGTTCCATTAAGTTTCGGCAACGGAGCCACCAATTTCTCTCCCCTTGTTGTGGATCTGAACAAAGACGGTAAATTGGATCTGATAACTGCAAACAGTGTTTTTGGCAAGTTTACAGTGGCGTTGGGAAATGGAGACGGGACATTTCAGCCTGAGCAGACTTATTTCACCGGCTGGAATTCAGCGGATCAAATAGCGAGTGGAGATTTTAATGGGGACGGAAATTTAGATCTCGTGGTGGTCAGCTTTGAGAGCAACAGCGCCACCATTTATCTCGGTTCAGCGAGCGGAGTTCTCACCAAAGGTACTTCTGCCTTTGCAGGGGATGGACCAGAAGACGTTCAGGTCCTGGATATTGACAAAGACGGCAAGCTCGACATCGTTACCTCAGAGTATTATTCAGGAAAAATCCAGATACTTTATGGAAATGGAAATGGTCTTTTCCCGTATTTGGATGAGTTTGGTTTCTCGCCCGCAGCGGGGGCACTGGTTCCCGGAGATTTCGATGGAGACGGACTTCCCGATCTCGCGTTCACTGCTTCTGCCGGTACTAGCTTTTCCGTCTTGTTGCAAACGACCAAGACTCTCAGCGCAACAACCCTAAATTCATCTTTGAATCCTTCGAATCTCGCGCAGGAGATCACTTTTACCGCAACCGTGAGCTCTCAAGCAGGTACGCCCACCGGCACAGTTACCTTCAGAGATGGCCCCACAACTTTAGCAACCAGCAGTCTTGACGTTGCCGGCATCGCCACTTACGCAACTTCGTCTTTGCCTGCGGGCATTCATTCGATTTCGGCGGTTTACAATGGCGATACAATTTTCGCCCACAGTTTCTCTGCAGCCCTGAGGCAGTTGGTCCGGGACACGAGCGTGATTGCCGATCTCGGTGTAAACATTCAGTCCTCCTTGCCCGCAGCCATATCAAGCAGTCCCGTCAGGCTCACGATTGCCGTCAAGAACAATGGGCCGGCGAATGCAACAAATGTGAGCGCAGTTGGAAATTTTTCTGGCACCATCACTTCCGTCAATATCACCACCTCGCAGGGTACTTGCATTGGATCCAAAATTATCAGCTGTAACATCGGAAACCTAGCTTCTGGAGCAACTGCGTCGATCACAGCTGTCGTCGTCTCACCTGTGGCTGGCACCATCAATGCCACGGCTAGTGCGGTCTCACTTCAATCTGACAACAACAGCACCAACGATCTTGCGACGCTCAACCTGCCAGTGGTCAACGCTGCTCCGTCGATTGTTTCGCTCTCACCCGGGAGCGCGGTTGTTGCGGGTTCTTCATTCACGCTGGCGGTGACAGGCGCGAATTTCGTTCCCACCTCCCAAGTGCTGTGGAATGGGCAGCCACGTCAAACGCAATTCGTCAATACCACTCAACTGAAAGCCACTATTGACACTGCGGATATCCTTTCGATGGGCACTGCGAAAGTGAGCGTGAACTCACCTAGTCCCGGCGGCGGAACCACGGGACAGTTGGATTTTGTCCTCTATCGCTTGTCGGATATGACTTTCAAAAGCATTCTTTACGATTCGTTTACTAAGAAGCTCTTTGGCACTGTAAGTAGTCAGGCAGGCACAAATGGAAACAGCATCGCCAAAGTTGATCCGTTTTCCGGTTCAGTGGAATCGACTACATTTATTGGTAGCGAACCAAACCTTCTGGCCGCCTCTGATGATGGACAGTTTCTATATGCCTCTCTGGATGGCGCGTCGGCAATTCGCAGATTCGATCTGAATGGTTTGAGCGGCGGGTCGGTATTCTATCTTGGAACGGCCGACGCTTTTCCCGCATCTGGCTACAGCTACTCCGCTGCCGGGCTCGCCGTCCTCCCGGGGAATCCTAACAGTGTTGCGGTTGCCCGTGTCTCCCCATATTCCAATGATTACTCGGTGTATGACGAAGGCGTAAAGCGACCATTGAGTGTCACTACCTTCTTCTCCCCTAATGCGATAGGGTTCGCTGGGGATTCTTCGTTCTTGTTTGGATCACAGCAATATAGTGGAATTACGAAGATGGCATTGGACGCGCAGGGTTTGACCTCGGTCGCCACTACGATCAATTTTCCCACGCTCGACTTCAAATGGAATGGCAGCCGTTTCTTTCTTGGGAACGGAAACGTGTTGGATCCATCGAATCTCAACCAGACTCAAGTTCAGCAGTATGGCGGCCCTATCGCAATCGATTCAAACCGAACTTATTATCTTGGTAATACTTCTTCTCCGAACGTAACCGGAATTAATGCCTATGATGCGGCCACGTTGCAATTAAAAGCGTCCCTTTCTTTGCCATGGCAAATAGGTTTTACTAAGAACCTGACTCGCTGGGGCGATGATGGATTTGCGTTCCTGAATGAAGACGGACATCTCGTCCTCATGCGGAGTTCAATCACTGGAAAAACTTCTCAGGATAATGTCGACTTGGCAGTTACGATTCAAGCATCGTCCGACTCGTTGGACATTGGAAGCGACGCAATCTACACAGCAACAATCATGAATGCTGGATCGGTTGCAACATCCGATACGCTTGTCAGCTTAGTGGTTCCGTCGAACGGGTGGTTCATCTCGGCTTTACCTTCACAAGGTTCATGCTCCGGCACCGCGACTGTGGTCTGCCGAATAGGGGCTCTTGCGCCAGGCGCTTCCGCCACGTTATCTGTCACGGTGAAGATGGCGTATGCCGGACCCGCTCAGAGTACCGTGCGGGTAGAATCGCCGGAACACGACCTCGATACCAGCAATAACATGAGATCCGCTTTGGTGACGGTCAACCCGGGTATACCGCTGAATCCGGTGCCCGCAGTTTCGAATATTTCCACACGGCCAAATTACGACCCGATACTTCTGGAAGGCTCAGGGGCAGCGCTGGTCCACATCAGCGGCACGCATTTCTTACCATCCAGTACCGTGCAATGGGAGGGGCAAGCGCGCACGACGACTTTTGTCAGTTCCACGGAATTGGTCGTTAGTGTCATTGCAGCTGACGTGTCCTCAATGGGCGACTTTGAGCTAAAGGTTTTCAACCCCGCACCCGGCGGAGGCGCGTCGAAATTTCTGGTGCATGTTTACAGGAGATTGGATTTGAAGCTAAATCAGCTGGTCTACGATATTTTCCGTGACCGCTTTTTTGCAGCCGTTGCCAGCAATGCTTTAAATAATGCAAATACTATTGTCACCATAGACCCTGGGACGGGTGCCGTTTCTAATCCAATCGCCGTAGGCAACAATCCGAAAAAGCTGTTCCTTACCGAGGACGGGCAGTATCTATATTTCACTACTGACAACAGCAGTAAGGTCCAGCGTATTAGCGTCAGCACGAATGCGTTGAGCACTGTTTTCACTGTGAATACGATGGGGTGTAACGGCCCCGTTGGCGTAACCCGCATACGGGCCGTGCCTGGCTATCCGCAATCAGTGGTAGTCACCTTCACCGATGGCTGCAGTCGCTCCTACTTGGCCGTTTTTGATAATGGCATTCAAAGGCCAGTTGCAACTGACTTTAACAACATTTCCGCACCGGCCGGCGGAGACACCATCGAGTTCGATTCTACGGGTCGAAATTTCTTCAGTGGTAAGGGAAAGTTCCAATTAAGCAGTCGAGGAATAGAGGCGGCTATTGCAACGCTCACCCCTAGCGGCCATGCCAGCTATGACGCCGGCTTCTTGTACTTCGACGGTGGCTTTGTGCTCGATGCCAACTCGTTGCAGCAACAAGCCAGGCTCATAGGCCAGGGCCAATTCAGTAACGTTAATGCTGGCGTCCCTGATTCATCGTTGGGCAGCGCATTTTTTATGACGGGTGGTAGCGGATTTTGGGGTTCAACGATGAACGTTTTCAATCTCGACACCTACACCGTTAACGGTGTTCTGCCGGTCAACAGTGCGTCCAATGTTATGCGGTGGAGCAACAACGGATTAGCGTTGTTTAATGAGAGTTCATATTTCGACAGCCAAGGCGCAGGTAGTAGCGTCACCTTCTTGAAATCCGCTGTAATCACCGGTGATGCTCCAAAAAACCCGCGTCCAGCCGTTAGCTCAATTAGCCCAGCTGCTGGACTGCTAAATGGTCCGCAAGTGGTCATAACTGTTAATGGCGTGCAGTTCGTGCCTTCCGCACTGGTTCGCTGGAACGGTGTGGATCTTAATACTACTTACGTCAGTGACAAGCAGCTGACAGCTACAGCACCGGCAAGCAATATGACTACTCCGGGTGCAGCACATGTGACCGTCTTTAATGCATCTCCAGGTGGGGCCGAATCAAACATCACTATTTTCAATGTGACTCCCGATTCAAATTCCATTCAGAGCTTGGCACCGTCTTCCATTGGAGAGGGTTCTACGGCCTTCAGCTTGATTGTCACCGGACAGAACTTTACTCAGGACTCAGTAGTGAAATGGAATGGAACTTTCCGTCATACAACGTTTATTAATTCCGTTAGTTTGAAAGCCGATATAAACGCCGCGGATGTAGCAAATGCAGGCACCGCGAGCATCACCGTATACGATCCCCTCGCAGCTACGGCTTCGCCAACAACTTTCACGGTTGCTCCGGCTGCTATCATCTCGTTCTCTCCCACGAGCCGGTTCTTCCCAGTGCAGAAAATCGGCACAACTAGTGCTCCGCAGAGCGTCACCTTGACGAATACGGGCAGTGGCCCGCTTCAATTAACGTCGATATCTGCATCCGACGGATTCAACGTCACAAATAACTGTGCGAACCCGATAGCCGCAAACGCAAGCTGTTCAATCAACATCACATTTTCTCCATCCCATTCGGGAGCATTCAGTTCCAGTCTGACTGTCGTTTCGAATGCTAGTTCGACCGATTCTGTAAACCTACAAGGAATTCCTGGCAGCAGCATTCCATTTCTTAACCCGACAGCTTTCACCTTCGCGCCGCGTGCTGTTTTCACGAATTCCGACGAACAGTTCATCAGCTTTAGCAATCAAGGCAACTGGCCGTTGACCGTTACAGGCGTCAGTGTCTCCGGAGATTTTTCGATTGCACAGAATTCCTGCATTACCACTCTGCAGCCATTTTTCGGCTGTGGTATTTCGGTTCGATTTCGGCCCACAAGCATGGGCGTCCGAACTGGGAAGCTGATGATTGCCAGTGATAATGCCCAAAGCCCGAGCGTCGTTGAACTCGCAGGCACCGGTAATGATCTGGTTCTTACCCTTGTCCGCCCGTCACGCCCCACGCGTAGCTCGGGGATACAGTCTGCTGTACGTGCTGAGGCGGTACAAATCCAAGTATCTGGTAGCTCCACTGAACCGGTTCACTTGAGTTGTGGACCCTTGCCTTTGGGATCAAGATGCGAGTTCGGTACGCAGGATTTTGTCCTTAATGGAACGCGTTCTGTCTCTCTATCCGTGGTTGGCGGAACGAAAAATAGGTCGATCCGGCTGCGAACGCGGGAGACTGCAAGTCTGGCCATGCGCGTGAAAAATGAGTCGGGCTCCGATAGCTCGATGAGGACCTTAAACCTGCAGGTAACGGCAACCTCAGGGTCTTTGCAACGAAGCATAAGCGTTCCGATATCGATGCAATCGCCGCAACCATAATCCCCGAAGGAACAGTTCAACGGTCGAGCGCCATCTCTCAGGCAAAGATGTCGAAGGTCCGGAGATCATCTATTTCAAGTTCTTCAAGAGCCAGATCCCGGTGTTCAGATTCACCACATCGTCTATCGCAGCCAGGGTGGTGCTGATGCGGAGGACAACCTGATCACGGCCTGTGCCAAATGTCATGAAGCGATTCATCTCGGCGAACGTCGCTGATCATAATTGCCCAATACATTGATTGAGTGCTTCGCAGATTACAAAGTTTCTAAACTCAACCGTTAACAAGAACCCTGAAGCGTCAACAAGCCCCCGGCCAGATTTGAAGGCGCCTCCCTGTGACTTAAAGACCCTCGAACGCGACAACGGGCGCTGCCAATTCTGCGGCACCCGATCCAATTTGCGGGTCCAACCACACTATTTATCATTTATCGCAGCCACGGCGGGCCCGATTCAGAGAACAATTCCGCCTGTGTCACATGTCATAGGCAAATTCATCTCGGCAAGCGCCGCTTTCCCTAAACGCTCCAGCTTTTCATTCTCCCCATTGCACCGCGATTTTTTCCAAAATGCTCAGGAAAGCATTGTCGCGAAAAGCCCGGGTCCAGGCATTTGGAAAGAGAGCGTCTTCCTTCGCGATCACCGACTCCCTTCGACGCATCAATAAGAACTCTGGCGCGTTCACAACGTGATGCCCAGGAAATCCAACTCGCAGTTCCGATGGCAATGCGCCGACTAGGTCGCCGTTTCCGTTGAGTGCCCTGCGACGAAGCAGCCCTTGGCCCGTTTGATCCACGCGGGCGAGCGCAGGCGCCTAGGCACTTCCAATTTTGAATTTTGAATAGGAGGCACCGGAGAAGCTGAGGTACAATCCTTTCCATTCCGTAGTAGCTGGATTGAGATTATGCCCCCCGAATCTGGGACTAACAGAGCCTATTCACCATTGTCCATGGTGATCACATTTTTGCTTTCATGCTCTCTTTCATCCTTCGCCTTTTGCACAGGTTCTCAGGGAATCAGGCCTATCTCCAAGAGATCCGCGGTTTCAACGCGCAAGGCACAGCGCTCGAAATCGAAATCGGAAGCCAGGGAATCTCTCCAGCAAAGATGGCAACAGGCTTTCAGAGGGGCGGATCGACAACGAGAACAGAGCTACGACTCGCCCTTGGAAGCTGCTCATTATTACCTGCAAAAGCGGCTGCCAACAGGTGTCAAAACCCTGCCTGTAGAAAAGTATCTGGATGCATCGCGAAGAATGCAGCGCATGCAGCAGCACTCTTCAGGATCGGCAGCAACAGCCACAGATTCCAGTCGCGCATCCCGCGAAGGCTACGGGATTCTTCAACCAGGATTGCAAACATGGATGCCGCTCGGCCCAGGGAATGTCGGTGGCCGTACCCGTGCGCTACTCATCGACTCCAACGATGCGAACACCATGTATGCCGCCGGGGTCGCCGGAGGTGTGTGGAAGTCCTCCAATGCTGGCGGTAGTTGGTCTCCTATTTCCGATCTGATTGCGAACCTCGCTGTAACTACATTGGCAATGGATCCGTCGAACCACAATGTGATCTATGCGGGGACCGGCGAAGGCTATAGCAACTATGATGCGGTGCGAGGAGGAGGAATCTTCAAATCAGTGGACGGCGGTGCGAATTGGAGCCACCTGAATCCGCCGAATCCAATGTTCTACCCGAATGCATTCGATTATGTCTTCAAGATCCTCGTCAGTCCGCACAATCCAGCTAATATCTACGTGGCTGCAAAATCGGGAGTCTGGAGTTCTGCTGACAGCGGAGCCACATGGCGTTGGTCCGTCGTCGGCAGCACCTGCCCAGATTTGGTCATGCGCAGCGATAAAGGCGGTGACTATTTAATTGCAGCCTGCGGCCAATTCAGTCGCGGCTCAATTCTTCGCAACCCAAACGCCGAGACGAATGGCAGTCAGTGGCAATCGCTGCTCTCCGATGATGCAATCGGGCGTATTAGTCTCGCGCTCGCGCCTTCGAATCAAGATGTCATTTATGCGATGGCTGACCGGTTGCAAGATCCCAACCGCAACTACGCATTGCGCGCAGTCTATCGCTCCACCTCCAGCGGCGATCCAAACACGTGGACGGTGCAGACCAGTGCAGCCAGTCCTATAAAGCTGAACACGCTACTGCTTACAAATCCGGAGGCGGCCACTGCCAGCGAATGCGGCAACGGTAGCAGTTTCTACATCGATCAAGGCTGGTATGACAATGTCCTGGCAGTCGATCCTGTCAATCCCAACCGAGTTTGGGCAGGAGGGATTGACCTCTTTCGCTCCGATGATGGAGGTGTGAATTGGGGCCTAGCTTCATTTTGGCTGGCCAAGGAACAACCTCAGTACGCCCATCCTGACCAACATGCCATTCTCTTCCACCCGTCGTATAACGGCAGCAGCAATCGCACGTTGTATGTGGGAAACGATGGAGGCATTTTCAAAACCGACGATGCATTGGCTTCCACTGCCACCGGTCCGCTTGCAACCTGCGATGCCTCGCAATCGGCCGTTGCATGGACAAGCCTGAACAATGGTTATGGGGTGACTCAGTTCTACCAGGGAACACCATATCCGGATGGCAATACCTATTTCGGAGGTACGCAGGACAACGGAACAATTCGCGCCACTGTCGCGAATAATACTTCGTGGCTGGAAATTTTAGGTGGAGACGGCGGTTACGTTGCAGTCGATCCAACAAACATCAACATTCTTTATGCTTCAAACCCAGGTTTGTCTCTGAAGAAGTCTAACGACGGCGGACAGACTTTCTCTCCCGCGACAAACGGCATCTCCGATTTTGGCTTGTTCGTTGCTCCCTTCGCGACCGATCCTGCACAGCCGACACGTCTTTGGACCGGCGGAATCTATCTCTGGCGCTCGAACGACGGCGCTGCGAATTGGCAAAAGGCAAGCAGTGTGACTCCAGGGAACGGACTTGTCAGCGCTCTTGCGGTCGCACCTGGCAATCCGAACCTTGTGATTGTGGGCATGAGCGACGGATATATTCTCCGCAATACAAATGGGCTTAGCTCGGATGCTTCAACAAATGTCGGTTATGCCTTTCCCCGAAACGGGTTTGTTTCATCCATAGCTTTTGATCCGCAGAATCAGAATGTGGTTTACGCCACTTACTCCACCTTTGGTATCGATCACTCCGCGCATGTGTACAAGAGTACAGACGGTGGGATCACCTGGAATCAGTCCGATGGTTCTGGAGACGGTGCTATCCCTGATGTTCCGGTGCATTGCATAGCTGTCGATCCCAACGTGACCTCGCGACTGTATGCCGGCACTGATGTCGGGGTATTCGTCTCTCTCGATGGCGGCCAGAGCTGGGCGGTAGAGAACACAGGATTTGCAAATGTAGTTGTTGAGTCGCTCAAATTCGACTCCAGCGGCCAGCATCTTTTTGGGTTTACACATGGGCGGGGAGCCTGGAGAGTGGACTTGCGTCCTTCGCAATTGTCAGTCACTCCGTCCTTGCTAAATCTCGGGGATCAGCATGTAAATTCAATGAGCGCGCCTGCGACCGTGACGGTACAGAATATAGGCGGCACTGCTGTCACACTTACAGGCATAGATGTTTCCGGTGATTTCTCACAATCCAACAATTGCAGCACCTTGGCGCCGGGCGTCGCCTGTCAGGTAAGCGTTACTTTTAGTCCTTCAGCATTAGGCACTCGAGCAGGCTCATTGAACATCAACAGTTCTGCGATAGGCAGCCCTAGCTTTGTGGCGCTGCGAGGGAACGGCTTTACCGGTCCTGCAGTATCTCTTTCTCCAGGTTCCATCGATTTTGGGACTGAAATACAGTTTCAACCCGACCAGGCTAGTCCTCACGAAGTAACGCTTACAAACACCGGAAATGCAGATCTACTTATCCAATCGATTAAAGCCGATTCAAATTGGTTTACCTTCTTTCGTTCCAGTAAATGTCCCAACATTTTGTCTGCCGGTGCGAGTTGCAAGATTCTTGTTGAAGTTGCAGTAGGATTTATCGGGCAGATCACTGGGAAGTTGAATGTGTACAGCAATGCGGTTGGCAGTCCTCAAGGCGTGAACCTTTCCTACCTCGGAATCGCTGATCCGAATCCTAATCGACCCTCCATTAGAGGTTGCTGTGCGCCGGGAGGTTCAATCGCGATAGGAGCTCCGTTTCAGCTCGAGGCCCAGGTAGATAATGTAACTGCCGGAACTCTAATTAGCTTCAACGGCGTCACCTACCCTACAGCCATTGTCCCAGCCGGGGCCACGTCATTTGTTCGGGCCGATATTCCGGCCGCTGCGGTTGCTATCCCAGGGGTCTATGAAGTGAAGATCTTAATCAGTGGCAACCCCGCGAATCAGCTCTATGCTGGGCGATTTGATGTGTACCTGCCAGTTCCGGTAAACCGCATGGTCTTCGATCCGTTCAAACGTCGAGTTTACGGCGCGAGCAACGGCGGCACTTTCGGTACGCCAGGGTTGAATTTGTTGTATGTAATCGACCCCGACACCGGAGTGGAAAAGACTATTGATTTGGGCGGCACGATTTCGGCGATGGCGCTCTCAGCGGACGCCAGATATTTACATATTGCTTCAGGAAACAGACTGCTGCGTTTCGACACTGAGTCTCAGGAACTAGACCAGCAGATAATCCTGGGAAGCCGGAGCGGTCCAACCCCTAACAACCCAACTCTAACTGTCTACGATATGTTCGTGCTGCCCACCGACAACAAGAGCGTGGTGCTCTCTTTCAATAGCAATGGGATTGCACTCTACCGCGACGGGGCACAAATGGGTTCAGAATATGACAATTTCTTCACTTCCTTCCGAATCCAGCTCGGGGATGTCCAACAGCTGGCCTTCAACAATCATTCGGGAGACGGATTGCTGCAAGTGGGTAACGCACCTTACAGTTTCTATGCATTGAGTGGTAATCCCGCACTTGCGTACCTCATGTCGGTTGGCGATAAGGGGGTACAGCTGGTGAGTCCAATCAGCATTTCCGACACCTCGACTTCGGTAATCCAGAATGGTATCGCTTACTCCATTTCAGGTTCGGCCTATGATCTGCAAGCCTCCAAAACCATCAAGCAGTACGATACCTTTACAAATGCTGGCGTCAATACCTACGGTGGAGTTTTTCCCGATCCCAGCCGGAACCGGGTCATTTTCCCAGTGCAGTATGGGTTCAATGCATTCGATTTAAGCACCGGGGATTTCCTTGGCTATGCATACGGGCCGGGCATGATCAACACGATATTCAGCGCGTTCACGTTGGTAAAGCCTGACACAGCAGTATTGGCGGATGGCAAGATCCACGTTTTCAAAACGTCGATCTTGAATCCATTTGGGGATGTAGGGCCGGTGCCGTCTATTGCGAGCGTTTCTCCGAGCGGGGCCATTGTAGGGAGCCACAATCAGTATATTCACCTTACGGGCAGCAATTTCAATGCCGGTTCAGTAGTACGCTGGAATGGAGAAGATCGAACCACCAGTTTGATAGACAGCAACACATTGGTGGCTGCCATTTCGACCGCCGATCTGGCCTCTCCGAATACAGCCGTGATTACAGTATTCAATCCTGGATCCAGTGGTGGTTCGTCCGGCACAGCAGCATTCACGGTTTCCCCGCAGCCGATCCTGTCCCAACCAGGACAATTGGATTTCGGCAGTCTTGTGCCGCGGATCATGTGGAGCACGCATACCGTAAGAGTGACTAACAATCAGCAAAACCGAAACTTGGCAATCGGCTCTGTTCAAGCGACCCAGCCGGATTTCACCGCTACTCACAATTGCGGTTCATCACTTACACCTGGTGCGAGTTGTGATATCAATGTGCGGTTTGCGCCTCTGGATTTCGGGGCGAAGTCTGCCACACTGGTAGTGACCACCGATGCGAATACATTATCGGTTCCCTTAAGTGGAAACGGGTTTGACATAGTTCTATCGCTAGCACGTCCCGCCCGAGCTCCGCGCGGAGCAGCCTCACAGGGGACGTCATCCCAGGTGGAATTGACGGCTGTAGGAGCCGCTAGTCCTGTAGATGTATCTTGCACTGCAGATCCTGGTTACATCTGTTCTGCATCTCCTCCACGTCTGCAATTAGGAAACCAGACGACGTTCGTGAATATCGCAGTGGCAGCGCGCCATAACAGGGCGGCCAGGCTTCAAGATAAAACGAGGACGGCTTTGACTACTTCGATACCGGTTGTTGTTGAGGCGAGATCCGGAAACGTCGTTAGGCAGTTTCATGTTTCAGTAACTGCGCAAAAATAGTTACGTGGCGCCTCGATTGGATCGAGTGAAAGGCGATTTTGCGAAACAAAGCCAAACTGTCTTAACTATTCCACGTAAGAGCGAGCGCCTTCGCCTGCGCTGGACTCCGTAACCCGAAATGCTAGAATCGAGAAGAGGCGCGCTAGCATGGAAGACATCGCTTCAGGCTTGCAGCAAATCAAATCCACGCTCCTGCGCACCTGTGACCCTAAGGACGCACCCGCGTTAGCGTGGCCCATGGTTTGCGGCTCGCGCGTGGCAGACAAAACGCAGGTCTCCTCTTTTGAGAATGCCTCCATGACGATTGTCGTACCCGATAAGGGTTGGCGTTCGGAGCTTGCAGATCTTGCGCCGCGTTACCTCGCTGCTCTCAATAGGATTTCGCCACTGAAGATTGAATTCCTGGTCTTCATTACGCAAGAGGATTTCGAAGCACGAACTAGGTCAAGATGAAAGTCACCGAAAAAGAAGTCACCTACGTTGCCGACCTCGCGAATCTTGATCTCACCGCTGAGGAGCGTTCGCGCATGGTGCGCGATTTGAATTCCATTCTTGGATTCATTGACACGCTGAATGAGCTCGATACCAGCAACGTGCCCCCGATGGCGCAAGTAACCGCTGCCGCGAGTACGGATATCAAGAGAGGTTACTCGTTGCGCGACGACGCGCCCAAGCCCTCACTCAGCCACGAAGCCGCCTTGCAAAATGCTCCCGACCACAACACCGATTTCTTCAAAGTCCCGAAAGTGATTGAGCGCTAGACATCCGCATGGAACTCGACCTCAACGTACTCACTGTCGCTTCCACCCGCACTGCCGTTGAGCAGCGCCAGGTCACGGCTACGTCGCTGGCGGAAGGCTTCTTCGCCAAGATTGAAGCTGAAGACAAGCAGATCCATGCGTACCTCACTGTCTCTAAAGAGCGTGCGCTGGCTCAGGCGGCGCGCATCGACGCCATGGCCGACAAGGGCGAAGCGCTTCCTCCACTTGCCGGCGTTCCGATTGCCATCAAGGATGTGATGGTCACTCGCGGCGTGCGTACCACCGCAGGATCGAAGATGCTTGAAAATTTCATTCCACCGTACGATTGCACTGCCGTCTCTCGTCTTGAGGCTGCCGGTGCGGTGATCATCGGCAAGATGAATTGCGACGAATTCGCAATGGGTTCGTCGAACGAGAATTCCGCTTATGGCCCTGTGCGAAATCCGCGCGATCTTTCGCGAGTTCCCGGCGGTTCCAGCGGAGGCTCGGCCGCGTGTGTGGCCGCGGGCACCGCAGTGGCGGCCCTTGGTTCGGACACTGGCGGATCAATTCGCCAGCCAGCCGCATTCTGCGGAGTGGTCGGACTCATGCCCACTTACGGGCGAGTCTCGCGTTACGGCCTGATCGCATTTGCATCTTCGCTTGACCATATCGGCCCGCTGACGAAATCGGTCAGCGATGCCGCACTCATTCTTCAGCAGATTGCCGGCCGCGATCCCATGGACTCCACTTCTGCCGACATCCCTGTGCCGGATTACTCGGCCGAGATCGAACCGCCAGTGAAGGGGCTTCGAATCGGAGTGCCCAGTGAATATTTTGCTGAAGGGCTTGATCCCGAAGTTCGCAGGGCAGTCGAAGGCGCAATTCAGAAGTTGGCGGCGGCGGGTTGCGAAGTCGTGCCGATTTCGCTGCCACATACAAAATATGCGATACCCACTTACTACGTCGTCGCCACGGCCGAGGCCTCTTCCAACCTCGCGCGATATGACGGCGTCCGTTACGGATATCGCTCGCCTGAATCGGCGACCCTCTCCACTATGTATCGTCGCACTCGCGACGAGGGGTTTGGTCCCGAAGTGAAGCGTCGCATCATGCTCGGCACCTATGCTCTCAGCGCCGGTTATTATGACGCCTATTACATCAAGGCGCAGCGCGTGCGTACATTGCTTACTCGCGACTTCGAGCAAGCCTTTCAGAAAGTGGATGCGATCATTACACCCACAACACCCACGCCCGCGTTCAAATTGGGTGAGAAATCAGACGACCCTCTTGCCATGTACTTGGCGGATATCTACACCGTCACCGCGGACCTGGCGGGTATCCCCGGCATCTCGGTTCCGTGCGGAACGTCAAAAGACGGCCTACCTATCGGATTGCAAATATTAGCTAAGCACTTTCACGAGCCAACAATCTTCAGGCTCGCGCATGCGGTGGAACACGCGCAGGCGGCAGTCAGCTAATTTTTTCCACCGGGAGCATTGTCCTTAAGTAACTTGTCGCTCCAGCTCTCAATGAAGAGAATCAGCATCTTACCGGAGATGCATATGCGCAAATTAATTCCTGCTTCCGTCATCATGATTGCTCTGTTTTCTGGAGCTGCATTCGCCAAGGATAAGGGACACGGCAACGATCGCGACCGGTCCGAATCGAGAATCCACGACCGCGACAAAGACAGAGATCGCGGCAAAGACAGAGACCGCCACGAGCATCGTACTTCCGCCAGCAGCCAGCCTGCAGGATGGGACAAAGGGAAGAAGACGGGATGGGGGAACTCCAACGTGCCCCCCGGCC
This sequence comes from Acidobacteriaceae bacterium, assembly GCA_025462925.1. Lineage (GTDB taxonomy): Bacteria > Acidobacteriota > Terriglobia > Terriglobales > Acidobacteriaceae > JAICLA01. Next base: position 1,138 of record JAOAPL010000343.1, on the reverse strand, counting down.
AAGCCAAAAAGAACGGGCGTAATGACGACCACAGAAACCGGACCGTCTCACACCACAGCGACAGACACACAGATGGCCGCTCGACAGATCATCGAACCACAGATCATCGCCCGTCAGCTCGGCATCACGGGCCAGAGGCGCCCCTGACGAATGCGACCACCACTACAACCACCACGGCAACCACACGACCAGTGCCAGCCGCAGGCCGACCGGCACGTACCGCGCGCTAGCCGGACGATTGATTACGGTTTAGGGACATCCGCGTCATCATCGCTGTTGTCGGGAGCGATCTCGATCGCATGGCCGCGCACCGTGAAACTGATCTTCTCAGCGCCGATAGGCGCAAATGTCACGCGTGTTGGCTGCTTTTGCCAAACTGGAGCGGCGCATTCTGAATCTGGCAGGTCGCCATTCTTGGCCGCTCCCAAAAGTTTCTTCAGAATGGGCTTGCGCCGTCCGATCTGCATGACTATTGCGTAAAGCTTGTCATTGTCGGCCACGCCGCAATAAGCCACCAGGTCGCGATACCAGCTCGCATTCGAATAAAACGCGTCGTATTCAGGCAGCGTCAGTTTTGAAATGTGCGCCGTTCCACGGTCCACTATCAGCCAGCCGCCGGGCTGCCATTTCCACTTTGGGGGAGTCTTGCCGTCATCAGGCAGCGTGTCGTTCAGGCGATAGGCCCGGTGGACGACAAACGCACGGTCAGTGACATCGTGTGGCTCGCCCGTGGTGAATTCCTTTGTGTCCCCATTCACGGCGAGTGCGCGGACTTTGAACTCGATGGCAGTGTTTTCGTCGTCGCCAACGTACCATTTGACGGGCGTCCACCTGCCGAAGGAGATGATTTTGGGTTTGGCCGCAGCTCCTGCGATTGCGACCAGGGAAAATGCGATTAGAAGTACTTGGGGGGTGCGTTTCATGGCGGAAAGCCTAACTGTTTCCCTTTAGGTGCGCAATAAAAGATAATTCAGGTGCTAAGGCGCGATTTTCTTTTGTATCCGCGCCGTCTTGCATCAGAATAAATGAGCAGCGCATCCTCACTCCGGCCCGGGCCCAACAATCCAGAATGCAACCTCCAGTTTCCCAAAGTCGTCTAAATCAAATGCCTGAAAAAGTGAATGGAATTGGAGAAGTA
>JAOAPL010000213.1 GCA_025462925.1 Acidobacteriaceae bacterium | reverse complement strand
GGTGAGTGCGCTCACTTCGGGGCCTTCTTATCCAGTAGCGCCAAGTAAGATTTGACCATCTCGATATCGGCAGGATCGGTTGCGAAGTTCAAATACTCCCGCAACTGCGCAGCTTCATTCACCGCATCGCCCTTTGCTTCATATATCTGCGCAAGCAGGAAATGCAGTCTTGGATCGGTATGGTTCTTATCGATCTGTAGCGCGCGTAAGGCGCTCGTTTCCGCCGCTGGCACCTGGTGCAGGCTGAGATTTGCAGCCGCGTTGTAGCCATATCCGACGGCATTGCCCCCCGGGTCAAGTTCGATCGCGCGACTGCTAAACTTTAAAACCTCTTGCCACTGTTCTGAACGCGCAGCAATTTCCGCCAGACAAAGGTACGCCGGCACATACGAGGCATCTCCCGCCACCGCTTGCGCGCACGCATTTCGCGCATCGTCTGTCTGCTGCTTGGCCGATAGCATTTGCCCTAAGGTGACCCATGCCGCACTAAAATTCGTATGCTGTTGGACGGCTTTGCGCAAATGCGTTTCAGCGATGTCTACTTTGTTCTTCTTCAGAGCGTCGCAAGCCGCTTCGTATTCCTTCTGTGCTTTTAAAGGTACTTCTACATTCGTGACAGCGACCGTCGGACTGTGCAGTCCAACCAGCGGAGGCAGGAAACAGTTGCGCTCACCCGTGCTGTTCAACTGCCCGGGACGACCTTCCTTACCGTATTGACGCATTTGCTTTTCCTCAATGGAATCGTTGGGCAGCCTAGGGACCGGAGGAGGTGGGGGCGGCAGAGGAGTAGCACGCCCTCCGGTATTTTGAGCAAAAGAGAGTGCCAGTAAGCAGCCAAATACAATGACGCATTTCAACAAAACATTTGGTTTGGGGCACATGACGAAGTTTGTTTTGACCTCCACTCTTTGGACCGAGTTCAAATCAAATTAACCAGCAGCATGGTAACGCCATTCTGGAGCTATACAAGGAGCGACCGGCTGCAAACGCCAAAAAGGCAGGCGCCCAAGAGCGCCTGCCATACTGCTGTTGTTTAGCTAACCCCTTATTAGAAGTAGAACTTCAGAGCAAACTGAAGTTGCCGAGCACTTTGCGATCCGGTGATATTACCGAAGTTTGAATTCCCTGAACTGACGGGGGTTCCTGGGTCAAACGACCCGCCCGCAGGTCCGCCCGAGAATGTCCACACCGGATGGTTCAAGGCATTCAGAGCTTCGAAGCGGAATTCCAGTCTCTTGTTTTCTGTCAACGGGAAATCCTTGTGAAGACTCATATCCACATTTGCATAACCAGGACCTCGGATATTGCCGACCGAACATGTGCCAAATGAATTCGACGGGTGCGATACATTACTAGTGTCGAACCATTGGATGTACCCCGCCGTTGTCGGAGTGGCATCAACGTGCTTGTTCAATATGCTGATGGGTCCGGTGCAGTTCGGCCGCGCGCTTAGGAAGTAGTTACCAATTCCGTTGGTCCCGGACGAATCACCGTTGAACGCGCCCCAACCTCCAAATTCGTTCAAGGTAAGTGCGTTTCCGGTATGTAGACTAACGATTCCGCCGATCTCCCAATTGCCAACCACCGCATTGAGGGCCGGGCTGATGTCGTGTCCAAACTGTTTTCCCTTGCCGACCGGGAGTTGATAAGTCACATAGCTGCTAAGTACATGCGTCTGATCGAAGAAACAAGGCCCCCAGTCAGCGCGTCCATCGTACGAGTTTTGCCATCCTGGCTGACCTCCGGAGCTCGTAGCGCCAGTGCTGCCCCAACCCGTTCCGAAATAGCCCGGCGAATTGCTCAGGCATTTTGAGTACGTGTAAGCAACTTGCCCTTGCAAGCCATTGCTCATGCGTTTCTGCAGCACTGCTTGAAGAGCGTTGTAACTCTGGCTGGCATTAGACATGTTCGTGCCTGCGATGGCGTCGGCGCCGCCGAGTGCCGAATTATCGGCCCGATACAATGAGCCCGCAGTTCCGCCTCCCAGATAGGGCCCTGGAACCCTGGACACAATTTGCTCGCCCGGCTTTGCAATGGTCCCAGCGGCATTTAAGGCTTGCAACTGGGCCGTTTGGACAAAGTTCAGCAGATGCGTGCCGTGTTGGCCCACGTACCCTATCTGCGCAGTCAGGCTATTGCTGATCTGATGCTGAATTGTAAGGTTCCATTGCTGATTCATTGCCGGCCTGATGTTCTGATCCGTGACCCTGATCCGTTTTCCGGCATAGCAAGCTTGGTTGATCGCTGTACAGCTGGTCGGAGCAGCATAGCCGGCTGCGAGAGTGCCTCCTACAGGCGACTGCCCGATGATGCCATAGGGAGGGTTCAGGGAAACCTGTTCATTGGCACCGCCGCCCTCGAAGAACGAGGATATAGCGAAGCCGCCTCGGAGCACCGATTTGCCGTTCATAAATCCTGGTGACCACGCGAACCCGAACCGAGGTTGCCAATCTCCAATTCCCAGATAGTTGTTGTACAGCGCACGCTGACCACTCGTAGGTGTCTGGATGGCACCCGTGACTAGGTCAAAATTAACTGCGCGGTCCTGAATCTCATTCAGTGGCGTGTGATCTTCAAAGCGCAAGCCGAGATTCAACGTGAGCGTGTTCGTAATCCGCCAGTCATCCTGAACGTAAGCCGCAAAAATGCTGCCCCGGTCGCCAAATTCAACCGGTTTGACGTAAGCGTCTCTGACACCGCCGGTGCTTGCCAGTCCCAAGAACAAATCGGATAGTCCGGACCCGCTGGCCGCGGCCAAACCGATACTGCCCAGAGCGCCGTTGTTCCCGTTGTAGAGATAATTTTGCCGCAGGCGCACGTATTGAAAACCGGTTTTTGTCGAGTGCCGCCCATGAGTGAAGGTCAAGTTGTCATTGAACTGGCCCTGGGTGGTATGGAAAATCTGGACCAAGTTCAACTGTCCGAGATCAGCATTGCCTCCTACGCCAACCGCTGGAATATTGATGTTCAGCAATCCCGGGACTTCAAAGTTGGAGCCGGCAATCCCCAATTGCTCACCTATGTTGCCGAGCGAGGAAGTCTGCACTTGACTCTGATCGAACCGGACTGCATTGAAGCCAATTCTCACATCGTTCAAGATATTGGAATTGAAAGTATGGGTCCAATCGATAACCGCGTTTCTAACCGACTGCTGGCTACCCTGAGCAGCACCGGAAGCGCAGAAGAGGCATCCACTGAAGGTGGGATTATCGAGGTACATCTGTGACCACCGTCCAAAAATGTGGTCTCGGCTGGACACGTTGTAATCAATCTTCAAACCACCCTGATTAGTGTTCAGGGCATTCCCAGTCTTGAAGAAAAAATTGTTTCCACTCGCCATGCTGTCACTTTGCGGCAGTGGATAGTTCTCTGGCATACCGAACAATTTACTTGCGACACCACTGATCCTGCCAATTGGTATAACGTTGTTCGCGAAATTCGCATTGCCGTTCGCCGGGTCTTTTAGTTGGATTCCGGATCCACCCGTGCAGGCTCCGCCAGCGCCCGTGAATGTTCCACCCAAATCAGTACAGAGCTGCCCGAAATCGCCGCCACGCATGCGCTTAGTCAACAACTGAGCGCCTGTAGGCCCGGCGTTTACATCACGGATACCTTGATAATCGGCAAAGAAGAACAGCTTATTCTTGATGATTGGCCCACCGATGGTGCCGCCGAACAAGTTGTAGCGAAACTCCGGCTTGTTCACGGTGCCATCTGCAGCATGACCGGGAACAACATGTCCGGGAGTATTTTGTTGACTCAATACGCCCTTTGACCAGCCATTGGACGGCAGATTCGCGTTGAACATGTCGTTGCGAAGGAATTCAAAGAGATCACCGTGGAATGAGTTTGTGCCCGATTTGGTGGAGACGCTGATTACTCCGCCTTGATAGTTGCCGAACTCCGCCGAAGCGTTCTGCGTGATGATGTTGAATTCCTGAATGGTATCGATATTCGGGGTGAAGCCTGTTTCATTGTTCTTATCTTCGCTGTTGAGCTGCCCATCCAGGAAATACTGGTTGGCCTGCTCGCGGTTCCCATTGATAAAAGGACGGCTGGCATTGGTCAAGGTTTGTGGTTCAGACATTCCACGCGGGTTGTTCGTAGTTGCACCAGGGGCAAGCAGCGTGAGTTGAAGGTAGTTGCGTCCGGCCAGAGGGAGTGCCACGTTGGTGGCGGCGTCAATGATCGTACTGACTTCGGTAGATTGGGTTTGTAACAGCGGCGCCGCGCCGGTTACTTCTACCGTCTCCGACTTGCTTCCCATGGTCATGTTGAAATTGACCCGGGCAGTTTGATTGAGATTGAGTGTGACCGCCGACTGCTTTACCGGCTGGAATCCTGTTGCCACCGCCTTCACATCGTAGGTGCCGATCGGCAATCTCGGGATGTTGAAAGCGCCAACATTGTTCGTTTGCACCGTCCACACCGTACCCCGGCTCACATCGGTAGCTGTGATAGTGGCACCGGAGATGGCAGCGCCAGTGGGATCGTTAACGGATCCGACGATGGCCGCCGTAACTTCTTGTCCCCAGGTTGGCACTGCAAGAAACGCAAAAATGCAACAGAGGGACAGCGTGATCATTATTCTTGCCGGATGGCTCTTTCGCTTCACAAAACCTCCTCGATCGGGAAAAGGCGGACAGCCCTCTCGATAATCGCGATAACGTATATCGCACAGTAACTTGCTGCGTCAAGGAAAAACTTTCACTGAACCGTTTTAATAAATCGTGTTAATAACACGATTTATGGCGCAAATTGGCGCGTTGCCGCGCCGTCAGGGCCGGAGGACAGCGCGAACGCCGCGGGACTCGCGAAAATACTGGGGTTCGCTGGGAAGCGTCACCATCCGCTGCTCGAGCTCTTCCGCGCCTTCTAGCCCCATCCGCGGACATTCCTGGTAAGTCTTGAGCTTATGCATCAGCGTCCAAACCGGCCTCGTAGAGAAGCGATCTCTTGCCGTTTGCGCCAGGAGCTCATTTCGCAAGTGGGCTTGATCGCGGTCGAGCAACAGAGCATTCAGCCAGTAATTGCTCTTCGCAAATTCTGGTTCCTGGAAGAAGGCGACGCCAGTCAAGCCAGCAATGGAATCCCTATAGCGTTCCGCCAGCGCCCTCTTTCTCGAGATTACTTCTGGCAATTTTTCCATCTGCGCACATCCAAGGGCGGCGTTGATGGCCGGCATTCGATAGTTGTATCCCACCTGGTCGTATCCAGACTGGCCGCTAGCGGATTGCACTCTTGCGTTCGCGCTGATGTGCCTGGCCAGCCTGGCGGCCTGAGGATCATTAGTCAGGAGAGCACCGCCGCCGCCCGTGGTCACGACCTTGTTGCCGTTAAAGCTCAATGCGGCTGCCTTACCGAAGTTCCCGGTGTGTTTGCCCTTGTAGAACGAGCCTAACGACTGGGCTGCATCCTCGATCAGGGTCAACTTGTACCGTTCACATAATTCCGTTAGGCGGTCCAGATCCACGGGATGTCCAAACGTATGCATCGCGATCAGTGCCCGGATCCGCGCTCCAGTTTTCTTGTTGAAGCACCCGCCGCTCCGCAACTCTGAGATTTGTGACAAGTGATCCGAAAGCTTTGCCGGACATACACCCAGCGTTTTCTCTTCGCTATCCACAAAATGAGGAGTTGCGCTGCAATAAGAGACTGCGTTTGCGGTGGCAACAAACGTCAGCGTTGGAACCAGCACTTCATCCCCAGACTCTACTCCGGCAAGCTTGAGGCACAAGTGTAGGGCAGCGGTACCATTGATGACGGCAATCGCGTGGCCTGCTCCGGTGTAGTCGCAAAGCATCGATTCGAAGCGATTAACGTACTCCCCGGTTGTGCTGACACGCCCGCTCTCAAGGCAGTCCTGTAGGTATGCCAATTCATTGCCGGCGAATCGCGCAGCATCAGAGGTGCGCTCATCCGCGAGCGCTACTTGCAAAGCTCTACTCAGTGCGACAATGTCGAGGTGATCCATAAAGTTTTAAAGTGATGTACCTGAGTCGATGCGCTGCCGCAGCTATGTTAGAATCCGCTTCTCACCCCGTCAAAGATGCATTGGACATCCATTCAGAAGCTGGATCCTGTAGACGCCTACACCGCGATCGCCGATCATTACCAACTGCTGAGTGAAGCACGAAAAGATTACCTGGACTCCATCGATCGCATGGTCATCGATGCGATCCCGCTCGGGGCAGATTCGTTGCTCGACGTCGGTGCCGGAGATGGCCGGCGGACTCGCAAGATTGCAGCCGCAGCCGCAATCCGTAACTTTGTTTTATTGGAACCGAGTCTGGGCATGCGCCGAATCGCAGATAATGCGGGCGAAAAGTGGGAGACCCGCGCCGAAGATCTCGGGAACAGCACTCGCAAGTTTGCCGTGATTGTCTGCCTTTGGAATGTTCTCGGCCATATCGCCAGTCCGGAGAAACGGGAATCGGCTCTCCGCAACATTCGGCAAGCACTAGCGCCTGGGGGGTTGCTCTTCATTGACGTTATCAATCGCTACAATGTCGCCGCGTGCGGCTTCACTAGAATCCTCAGTCGGATGGTCCGTGATCGAATCTCGCCAAGCCGCAGTAACGGTGATGTTGCAGTCCATTGGAATCTCGGACCGATTCAGGTCAACACCTATGGACATGTCTTCACGAGGAATGAAATGTCTCGGCTCTTCCAACATGCCCAACTGCGGGTCAAAAAAGAATGCGTCATCGA
>JAOAPL010000212.1 GCA_025462925.1 Acidobacteriaceae bacterium | reverse complement strand
TTGAAACGTCCGCTGATTTCTTTGTTTCCTGTATCACACCAGCTGAGACTCCTGCCCGCCGCGGAGGGGTTTTCGTTCTTTCCCGTGGGACAGTTCGCAAAGATCATTGGCTCCATTCTGCTGGGCGCGGCCAGCCACATCACATGGGACTCCTTCACTCACAACAGCGGGTGGATGGTTGAACAATTCGGTTTCCTGCGAAAACACATCATCATTGCTTCGCGCCTGCAGATCGGCATCTATGAGATGCTCCAATACGCGAGTAGCGTTATCGGATTGATCTTGATCGGCTATTACTATTTCCGGTGGTTGCGCGAATCATCGGCGAACGAGTCGGCTGCGCACGCGCATCTCTCGTTGTCGCCAGTAACACGGATAATCTTGCTGGTGAGTTTCGCAGCCGGAGCGATTGCGCCGGGCGTCGCGCGGCTCTGGCTCAACCCACTTTCAATCCATATCGGACGCGAATTCCTCGGCCATAGCGCTATTCTGGGAATGAAGATCCTGACATTGGAGATCGTCGTCTTCAGCCTGATTTGGCACTTCCGACGTTTCTTGCTCGACAGCCAGTCCGAGCCGGTTTCCGATTAGCCACTGCTCCTCCCCGCTGCAAACCGATAACATAAGGTTGTGCTGACGCATTCCATTCCGTTCTCTCCGGAACGCGACAAGGAAATCATTGCGCAGATTCCAGAAGGCGCGGGCGCCTTCCTCCTGCGCGGCCACGATGCGCACGCCGAGCCCTATATAAGCAAAGCTGTCAACCTGCGACGTCGGATCATGCGTCTGCTGGCACCCGCTGAAACACAAAGCAAGCGGCTTAATCTGCGCGAGCGTTGCGCCCTGATCGAGTACTCATCTACCGGATCGGATTTCGAGAACGTTGTTCTGCTGTATCAACTGTTGCGCAAGATCTTTCCCGAGACCTACACCAAACGTCTTCGGCTTAACCTCTCGCCGCTCATCCGCATTCACTGGGAGAACGCCTATCCACGCGCGTATGTGACGCGCAAGCTGGGGCGAGTGCCAGAAAAGGCTTTGAACACACAATCGGTCTACTACGGACCGTTTCGCTCGCGCGCTGTTGCTGACCGCTTCCTCAATGACGCGCTTGATTTCTTCAAGTCTCGCCGATGCACATTTGAGCTGAACCCTGATCCTGCATTTCCCGGATGCATTTATTCGGAAATGAAAATGTGCCTGGCTCCGTGTTTCAAAGGCTGCACCGACGAGGAATATTTTTCCGAAATGCGGCGGGTCCAGGATTTTCTCGACACTCGCGGTGAATCGTTGATCTCCGAAATTTCTGCGCAACGAGACAAGGCTTCTACCGATCTTGAGTTTGAAAACGCCGCGGCGCTCCACGCGCGCGTGGAGAAAGTAAAAACAGTCGCCCGCGAGTGCGATGAGATCATTCGTCGCATTGACCGGCTCGATGCATTGATCGTGCAACCCTCAGCATCAGCCGAGCAGAACCCCCATCAGAGTAATGTTGCGCTCTTCCGGATTGTCGGTGGGCAGATCGTAGGGCCAATGGAGTTTTCCGTGCTCGGCATGGCACATGCACAACAGGCGGGATCGTCGTCGTTCTACGCGCAGCCGCTGATGGTGCAACCGGTACCGCTGGAATCGAGTGCTGAAGTAATCATCGCAGAGGCGCCCAAGCCGGAAGTCCGGCTTAGGGAGGTGGTGGAATCACTGCAGCCGAACGGGAAGATTTCTGTCGCGAGCCAGGCCGAGCAGTTGGCAATCCTGAAGCGGTGGTATTACAAGAGCAGCCGGGTGGGTGAAATTTTCTTTCGCGACACTGATGCCGATTGGCCGTGGCGAAGAATACTGAATGGGGTGTCACGAGTGTTTGTCGGAACAGGGCAAAAGCTCGAACCGCAAAGGACGCAGAGTGACGCAAAGGAAGAACCGACTCACAGTTGAATCTACGGCTTCTTCCGCGACTTCCTAAATATGACTCGCACTCCATTGCGCCAATTCTCATCCACGCCAATGAGCGTGCAATCGATTGCCGGCGACATGAATCGCAGCAGCGTGTCCGTTGCGGGATGGACTTGCAGCGCCGGCGCTACCAGCATGAGCAGCGGCGGTTCGGGAGAGAGTTCGCGACCGGCGAAGTATCCGAACTTCTGGAATTCGCCACGCTGGTGGTGCCAGTTGACCCGCGCCCAGTAGTCCAGCCCTTGCAGCGGCAGATGCAGATCTTCGCTGGCCTTGAGTTCGAGGATTGCCAGGCGGCCGTCGCGAGTGCAAGTGAGCACGTCGATCATGGCGCGATCAGAGGCGGCAAAGGCAGGCACCTGCGAGTAGACGAAAGCAGGATCAAGACGCGAGTCGAAGGCACTGATGTCGCGCACGATAAACGACTCCAGCCAGCGCTCCGGCTGCATCCGCCATAGCGCGTCATAACGGTTCCCGCCGGGTCGCCGTGATTCCACAACCCGGCGCATCAGCTCGGCGAACTGCTCTTCGTTGTCTGCGGTCAGCGCCGTCTCATAGGCTCCCGCACCGAATGTGATCTCCTGCTGTTGCTGAAAGCTCCCCGGGGCGAGAGCATTGCGAGCCCGCGCGAATTCTAGCCCGTGAAGACGAAAGGCGATCTCCGTTGAACTCAGAATGACTACTTCCGCATTGGGAACGATTCCGGTGATGCGTGTGATTGTTCGCGCGAATCGTTGCCTCGCTGCGGAATCATCGGGACATCGCACCAGCCGCGTCGCGATATTTCCGGCGTCGGTGGTGTCGAATTCATGCACCACTTCGTCGCGCTCTTCCACTTCGTACAAGTGAAATTTTGCTGCATGGTGATTCAGGTTCGCGATGCGCGCACGCAGGGTCGCCGATGTGCCAATTGGAAGAAAGAGCTTGAGGCCTTCGACAACAAAACTGTCATTCCTCTCGCGGCAGAGATCGAGCCACAGCAGTCCCACGGTGAGCGCCGCATCGATGGATGAATGGATCTCCTGCGCGTTTACGCCGATGACCGCGAAGGCCGACCGTCCCTTGCGCAGCAGCCCGCGGGTATATGCCGGGCCGAAGCTGTGTTCCAGATCGGCAGCGGATGTCAGCTTGTCGATGGTGAATCCGGGATATGCGCGCTGCAAAACGCGGTGCAGCATTCGCTGATAGGCTGCGCGGGTGGACTTCTTCGCAGATGAAGTCCGCCGATCGCGATCGGAACAGATTTCCAGCTTCAGCGGACGTGCCTGTCCAAACTTCTGCACGGAAAGCTTAAGCGTCCCGTTTCTCGTCTCCGCTTCCACCACGCGCCGTACCGCGTTGCGCTCTTCCGACCACAAGTGCAACAAACATTTTCCGTGGTCGGATGAGATTGCATATTTCGCCGTGCCCAGATCGAAGCTGATCATGCCGTCTTCAATAACGACAGCATTGGGCGACTCGGCGAGAAATTCTTCGAGAGTGCGGACTAATGCATCGTGTTGGGAAGTGGGGGGCATGTTGTGGATTGGCAGTATATGCCAGTAGCATCGTGCAGCCCGATTCAATTACACGGGCGCTTCAGCATGGTGCATGCAGGATGGCGAACGCATGCCAAGGCACAGCCCGGGGGCGGCTCTGCCAACACGGATCAATCCTACTGGAGCGTCTTCAAGTACGTGACCAATTGCCAGCGCTGCTGTTCCGGCAATCGGCTCCACGATGGCATTCCCTTTGAAAGATAGCCGTTCGTCAGCAGCCATTGCAGTTCGCCTGGCTTGGCGTTACGGATGGTGTCGGAATGGAGGTTCGGGCGCTTGCCCTTGCCTTCCGCTGTTGCCCCGTGGCACGAGGCGCAGTGTTGCTGAAAGAGTTTCTTTCCCACCACGACGTCGTTGTCGTTTTCATATGGATTCGCGCGAAATCGTTCTTTCTCCGGGACCTTTGGTAGCCACGAACCTTCAACGGCAGCCCCGGCGATTAATGTGGCGCAGGCGATAATGCAAGCGAAGGAAACAAGTCTATGGAATCGCTGCAAGGTTATCGGCCCCTCAGTTTCGACAATATCTGCTCGATCTCATACGAGACGCCGAAGCGGAAGAGGAACCCGTTGCTGTTGCTGTTCAGCCCGAATCCCGGCGAAACCTTGAAGGTTATGCCCGCCGGCGTTTGCAGGCTGGCAACGGGAGCCAAATAGTGCGAGGTATCATGCAGGCCGAAACTGTAGCGGTCGCCAAGTCCGCCGTACATCTCCGCGCCCAATGAGACGTTCTCTTTGCAGAAGGTGCAGACATTGGCGCTGGCGGCCAGTGACAGGGGACGGCTGAAACCGAGAGCGTATCCGAACTCCCAAGGCTCGTTCGTCAGGTTCTTTTCAGCGATGAAATTTTCCGAAATATTCCAGCCTTTGAGATTGCTGGAGCCGATCAGCCTCAGTTCCATCTCCCGCTTCTTCTCACTGCGGTCATTGCGCTCATTGGCGTCGGCATTGCCATCGTGGCCTACGACTTCGAGCATGGTCTTATCGGCGCCATTGACGTTCGCGAATTCGACGTAAAGTACGGGATTGATCCAGTGCTCGCGCAGCAGCGGACGAAAGCGGTTCTCCCAGCGATAGCCGGTGAAGACGGTGCTTTCACGCGCGGTGCTTTGGCCGTCGAGATAGAGTTCGCTCGTCCACCAGGCTTTGACGCCGTACTCGAATTCGAGCGCGCTGGCGATGAATAAATTGCCTCCTTTGGGCGACGCAGTCACGGACCGCGTTGCGATCTCGAGATTTCCGGGTTCTTCCAGTTGGTGGGAGTAGGTGACGAAATAGTTTTCCTGCGCGGAGGCGGCCAGCGAGAAGAGGGTAAAGAGCGACAAAAGGACGGCGGAGAATCGTAGCGCATGAATGAAATTTGGGAGCAAAACTTACCTGCCCTTAAATCGATATTGAAAATGAAATTGAATTTCATTTTCAATTTGGAATTTTACCAAGCGGGTGCCGCGCAGGTCAAAATGCGCAGCTCGGATTTCCATCGGTTAGACTCGTTGCCATCGTTATGGCATCTCCAACCGAAACACACATACATGACGCACCCACATCCATCTGGTCGCGTCCGCTCACGCCCGCGCTTTTGATCGCTGCATTCACACTGTTGCTGCACATGTGGTCGAACGGCGGATACGGCTACTTCCGCGATGAACTTTATTTCCTGGCTTGCGGCGATCATCTCGCTTGGGGATACGCCGACATGGCGCCGATGGTGGCGCTCGTCGCTAAAATCAGCCGCGCACTTTTCGGCGATTCCCTGCACGCCATCCGCTTGTTCCCGGCGCTGGCCGGGGCCACCGTAATGGTCATCACCGGCTTGATCACCCGCGAACTGGGCGGGAAACGATTTGCGGTCTTCCTCGCATGCCTTTGCGTGCTGGTTGCGCCCATCTATCTCGCGATGGACGATTACTTGTCGATGAACGCCTTTGAGCCGATCTTCTGGATGGGCGGCGTTTACGCCATCATTCTTGCGATCAAGCGCAATGATCCAAAATATTGGCTATGGTTCGGCGTCTTTGCCGGGCTGGGCTTGATGAACAAACATTCAACCGCGTTCTTCGGACTGGCCGTGCTGATCGCATTGCTGCTCACTCCGGAGCGCCGATTCCTCACAACAAAGTGGATATGGATCGCAAGCGCGATAGTCTTCGTGATCTTTGCGCCCAATCTGTTGTGGCAGATCAAACACCATTGGGCCACGCTGGAGTTGCTGCGCAATGTGCAGAAGTCGGGCAAAGACGTGGTCCTCAGTCCCTTGGCCTTCGTGGGACAACAGATCTTCATCATGCATCCGCTGACCGCTCCGGTGTGGATCGCTGGCATTTACTTTTTTTTGTTCGATCGCGAGGGGAAGCGATTCCGGGTACTTGGGCTTACTTTCTTAATTTTCTTCGCGACCATGATGGCAATGCACGGCAAGAACTATTACCTGGCACCGATCTATCCCATGATGCTGGCCGGTGGCGCGGTGTTATGGGAACGCTGGTTGAGCAGGAAAAGCTTTGCTTGGGCGAAGTTTGCTTATCCGGCATTGCTAGTTGTCGCAGGCGTGATCGGCGCTCCCCTGGTGTTGCCCGTACTTCCAGTGGAAACATTTTTGCAATTCGAGTCCAAGTTAGGACTGAGCACGCCGAAGACGGAAGTGGCGCACAAGGGCGTACTGCCGCAACACTTCGGCGACAGGTTCGGCTGGCCGGAGATGGTGGAGAAAGTTGCAAAAATCTACAATTCGCTCTCTCCCGAGGAGCGGGCAAAGACCGCCATCTTCGCGAGTAATTATGGCGAAGCTGGCGCGATCGATTTCTTCGGTCCGAAGTACGGGCTACCCAAGGCCATCAGCGGACACCAGAATTATTGGTTCTGGGGGCCGCGCAACTATACCGGCGAGATCATGATCGTTTTGCAAGACGACCACGAATCGCTAGAGAGCAAATGTGCCTCGGTCGAAGAGGTAGGGATGATCGATCATCCCTATGCCATGGCGGAAGAACACAATCCAGTCTTCATTTGTCGCGGGCGGAAGAAGAGTTTGCAGGACGACTGGCCAAAATTGAAGCACTGGAATTGAACCACCTCTGCTGCCGGGCTTCGCCCCGATTCGCTATGGTGCTGCGGGCCGTGCTGAAGGCGCTGCTGCTGCCGCAGCCAATGCGGCATGAACGCTGGGGGGAACCTTGTCAGCGTGGGCGAGGAGTTGGCTTACCTGCCATAACTGCTGGTCAGAAAGCGACTGCTTAAATGCCGGCATTCCCGTCAATCGAATTCCGTTGGCAACCTTCCAATAAGTTGCTCCCGGAGGATCGTCCGTAACGCCCTTGCCCTTGAACAGTTGCGGAGGCTTAGGAAACATGCCCGCCGCTATGGGAGTGGGTGATTGGCCGGGAAGACCGTGGCAAACCGCACAGTCTTGTTTATAAATGGTAGCTCCAGCCAAGAGATTATTCTCGTCTGCGGGGAAGGATTCGGATTTGGGCATCTCCTTCTCCACGCGCATATTCAATGCCATATTGGCGAGCCGTTTTTCAAAAGGCATAGGCTGTGCTGCCGTGGCCACTGGAGCCATGCCCAGCGAAAAGTACAGCAATCCGCAGATTGGGATGATGATCAGCCCTAAGACTATTCCAGCAAGAAACTTCATTAGGTCCTCGATTATTACTTGGATTAAGGAACAACTAGCTTGGATGCTGGGGGTGAATAAGATTTTACGGGGATTAGCTCACGCCCCTCAACGGCTCAATTCAAAAGCAGATCCCTCGGCTCGAGGATTTCCCCTCGGCTTCGCTCGGGGCAGGCTCTAAACCCTGCAGGTTGGGACGCCCGCAAACCGGCTCAATCTGCGATAATGAAGGTTGCGGCACGAATCGCAGAGACTTAATCCGAAGCACAGCATCAAATAACCTGGCGTGATTCTCCGCCGTGACTCACTCATGAATCAAAAACAATTCTTCTTCGATCGTTTTGCGCTCACGCAACCTGATCTGGAGCGCTATCTCTCTGAAGCGCTCTCAGCCGGTGGCGATTACGCCGACCTCTACTTCGAATATTTGACCTCGACCTCGATCAGCGTGGATGAATCGCTGGTGAAATCGGCGTCACAGGGCATCTCCGCTGGATGCGGTATCCGCGTGATCTCCGGCGAGCGCACCGGATATGCCTACACTGACAATCTCTCGCCCGACCGCATCATTCATGCCGCGCGTACCGCGGCTCTGATCGCGAGCGCGCCGGCAAAGCAAGATGTTGCAGGATTCAAAGAGACAAGTGCCAGGAACCTCTATCCCGTTGCAGCAGCCGGAGCTGATGCCGATCTGGCAGCCAAGCTTGAATTGGTGATGCGCGCCGATAAGGCGACCCGCGCATACGATCCACGGATCAAGCAAGTGCGCGCCGGTTATGCGGACGAGTTGCGCCGAATCCTTGTTGTGGGATCTGACGGGACCCTGGCCACTGACACTCAGCCGCTTTCACGCATGAACGTCTTCTGTATTGCCAAAGCCTCTGAAGAAAATTCTTCGCGCGGCTCATCGGGCGGCGGCGGACGCGTGGGCATCGACTATTTCCAAACTGAAAAAACGCCTGAGTATTTTGCACATGAAGCGGCACGGCAGGCGATCATCCAGCTGGATGCGCGTGAAGCGCCGGCAGGCGAGATGGAAGTCGTGCTCGGCCCGGGATGGCCGGGAATCCTTCTTCATGAAGCCATCGGGCACGGACTGGAAGCGGATTTCAATCGCAAGAAGACCTCCGCATTTTCCGGACTGCTGGAAAGACGCGTCGCTTCCGACAAATGCACTATCGTGGACAACGGCACGCTGCCATCGCGGCGCGGATCGATCAACGTCGACGATGAAGGTTCGCCGACGCAGAACACCGTGCTGATCGAGAAAGGCATCCTCAAGGGGTATTTGAGCGACAAGCTGTCGTCGCGGCTGATGGGCATTTCGGATACCGGTAATGGACGTCGCGAAAGTTACGAGCACATCCCCATGCCGCGCATGACCAACACATACATGATGGCGGGCGAGGATGACCCGGGTGACATCATCCGCAGCGTGAAGCGCGGACTGTACGCGGTGAACTTCGGCGGCGGGCAGGTGGACATCACCAATGGCAAGTTCGTCTTCTCCGCATCTGAGGCTTACATGATCGAGGACGGAAAGATCACCGCGCCGGTGAAGAACGCCACCCTGATCGGCAACGGGCCTGATGTGCTGACGCGCGTGTCGATGGTCGGTAATGACTTGAAGCTCGATGAAGGCGTTGGCACGTGCGGCAAAGATGGACAATCGGTCCCGGTGGGCGTTGGTATTCCAACGATCAAAGTGGACAGCATCACTGTTGGCGGAACGGCTAGAAATTAGTTTTTAGGAGACGCAATGGGCGCGAATATAGAAAAGATCTACGAATGTGAAGTGAAGCGCCTATTTAGAAAAGGCAGATTTTCAAAGGAATGGCGCTGGATGCTTAAGCCCGTACCTGAAGCGATTAGTTCAGCGGACGCAAAATTCCGCTGCAAGCATTGTCATGGCGCGTTGAAGTTGCAAAGTAAACTTCTTTCGGATAACGCTTCGCCTCACGTGGTACACAAGTCCCGCCAGGATTCTGAGTACTGTCCCGCAGGAATCTACTTCTTGCTTTCCAAGGACGGGCGGCTACCGAGGCTTTCCTTAAAGCCGCTGTAACGAATCCGTTTTCTCTGCTGACGAAAGAAGAGATGAACAATTATCTGCAATTGCCTTTGGGCGATGATGCGCCCAACGTTGTGAACGGTGTCATTGAGATACCCGCGGGCGGCGTGAACAAGTACGAGTATGACAAGAAGCTCGACATCTTTCGGCTTGATCGCACGCTGCATTCTCCCGTCCATTATCCCGGCGATTATGGTTTCATCCCGCGAACGCTAAGCCAGGATGGCGATCCGCTTGATGTGCTGGTGCTGGTGGACGCGCCCACTTTTACGGGGTGCCTAATGCCCGTACGGCCGATCGGGCTTTTAGAAATGCTCGACCAGGGCGTCAAGGACGAAAAGGTCCTGGCCGTGATCCATAACGATCCACGATACAAAGACGTCAATAATTACGACGAGATCTATTCCCACATGCTGCTGGAGATCAGCCATTTCTTCGGCACGTATAAAGACCTAGAAGGCAAGCGGGCGATCATGAAGGGCTGGCACGACTATCGCACGGCCCAGGCAGTCATCATGGAAAGCCATGCCCGATACAACGAAGCCGCGGCCAAAGCCCAAAAGGCTTGAGCTGCCGAATTAAGAACAGGATTTGAACATTGAAATTGGAAACTGCTGAACACAAGACTCAATCAGAGGCCGACCTCCGCGATATCGCAACCGAAGTCGTGAAGCGCGCCATGTCGTCCGGGGCCACGGCTGCGGAGGCCGTCGCGCGTGATGGCAGCGAGTTCTCCACCGTCGTCCGTCTCGGACAAGTGGAGACGCTGAAGGAATCCGGTTCGCGGGCTTTAGGGCTGCGGGTATTTATCGGACAACGCGCCGCCAATACTTACACCAGCGACTTCTCGCGTGAAGGCATTGACCATCTGGTTTCCGGCGCGATTCAGCTTGCGCGCGTGACGTCAGAAGATCCGTTCGGCGGATTGCCGGAAGCATCGCAATTGGGCTCCATTCCCGGAGATCTCGACCTCTATTATGACGATGTCTATTCGCTTCCGGCAGCGGAGCGCATCGATTATGCGCGGCGCGCGGAGACTGCGGCGATGAACGCCGACGGCCGTATACAGAATTCCGACGGTGGCTCTTTCGATGCGGCTACCGGACGCAAAGTGCTGGCCAATTCGCTAGGCTTTATCGGCGAGTATCAGCGGTCTTACTGCTCCGTTAGCGCGGTGCCGATTGCACTGGATGCCAATGGCGGGATGCAGCGCGACTATTGGTATTCGTCTTCACGGACACTGAAGGAACTGGAATCGCCGGAGAGCGTAGGCGCGGAAGCGGCGAGGCGAACAGTGCGCCGTTTGGGAGCGCGCAAGATCTCAACGACGCGTGTACCCGTGATCTTCGATCCTCAGGTGGCGCGCTCGATCGTGGAGCACGTATTTGAAGGGGCGAACGGGGATTCCATTTATCGTGGGGCGTCGTTCTTCGCCGGCAAACTCGGCGAGCGCATCGCCGGAGAAAACGTCACCATCGTTGACGACGGAACTATGCGCGGAGGATTCGGCAGCTCTCCATTCGATTCAGAAGGCGTGCCAACACGGCGCACCGTGGTGATCGATCGTGGAGTGTTGAAGTCATTTCTTCTGAACACATACACCGCGAAGAAGTTGGGCATGCAGACTACCGGCAATGCATCGCGGGGCTTGGCAGGAACACCGGGGATAGGCGCCGGAAATTTCTTTCTTCAGCCAGGGACAAAGACTCCGCAGCAGATCATCGCCGACGCGAAGCAAGGTCTCTATGTCACAGAGTTCCTCGGTTTCGGAGTGAACCTGGTCACCGGCGACTTTTCCCGCGGCGCCAGCGGGATCTGGATCGAAAACGGAGAGCTTACCTATCCGGTGGAAGAGATCACTGTTGCGGGAAATCTGAAAGAGATGTTCATGAATATCTCGGAGATTGGAACGGACCTCGAGTTCCGTTCCTCTGTAGCCGCGCCCACGTTGCGTATCGACGGACTAACAGTAGGCGGAGCTTAGAAAATACCGTTATGCCGGTATTTTCTCCGAATCGCCTCCGGCCGCATTCAGCACGGTGCGGACTTTGGCCAGCAATGCTGCCGGGCCAAATGGCTTTTGCATGAATTCGACCCGGTCCTGAAAGATTGAGTCAGCCACAGTCTCGTCGTCAGTAAATCCCGACATAAAAATGGTCCGCAGGTTTGGACGGATCACCAAGAGTCGCTTCAGCACTTCCGGCCCCCTAAGTCCGGGCATGACGACATCGCTCAAGACTAGATCGATCGTTTTTGGGTAATCGCGGCAAATGGTCTCCGCCTCACCTCCGGCATTGGCTTCGAGGACGGTATATCCATTCGATCTCAATATTTTCCCTGTCAGCTGGCGTAGCTCCTTGTTGTCTTCCACGATCAAAATTGTTTCGTTCCCACTCATGTTTTCAATCTCAGACTGCTTAGTTTTGAACGGCAGGATTGTTCTTTCGGCTTGTGGAAAGTAAACGCAGACTTTTGTGCCCTGACCCAGCTCGCTGCCGATGTCAATGAATCCGCCGGCCTGCTTCACGATCCCGTACACAGTGGAGAGCCCAAGCCCGGTACCTTTCCCGGGATCTTTGGTTGTAAAGAACGGCTCGAAGATGTACGCCATGGTTTCGGGAGCAATGCCGCTGCCAGTATCCTGAATGCTCAAAACCGAAAAATCACCGGTAAGCGCGTTCGGGTGGCTCTGGACGTATTCGGAGTCCAGGCGTCTGCTGTAAGTCTCAAATCGCAGCTTACCTCCCTTACTCATTGCATCTCGCGCATTCACTACCAGATTCATGATGATCTGTTCCAGCTGCGTCTTATCGATCAGCACTGGAGCAAGTCCCGGCTGGAGAGAAGTGGTGAGTTCGATGTCCTCGGAGATCACCCTTTGCAATATTTGCAACAGGCTGGTGATGCCCTCATTGAGGTCAAGCACCTGTGGCCGGATCGCTGGTTGGCGGCTGAAAGCCAGAAGTTGTTTGGTCAGGGACGAAGCGTGGTCGACAGCCTTCTGCACTTCGCTCAAGTCGCTGGCAATGCCCGGCTCCAAATGGTTTCTGTTCAGCGCAAGTTGCAGGTAGCCCGTCATGATAGTGAGCACATTATTGAAATCATGCGCAATCCCGCCGGCTAGGCGACCCACCGCTTCCAGCTTCTGTGAGTGCCGGAGCTGGACTTCAAGGAACCAACGCTGTGAGATGTCACGGAAACTCCACACCCTTCCCACGGCCTTGCCGTCCACATACTGCGGTTTGGAATAGCGTTCAAAAACGCGCCGGTCTTTGAATTGAAGCACCTGATAATCTTCCTCGTGCGGACGTGAATAGAGTTCGTTGACGCGGGCCAGGAATGCCTGCGGGTCTATCACCTGATCCATCACAAAGCTCAGTATCTTGGCGTCGTCTCTCGAATCCAGCAACGACTCCGGAATTTTCCACAACTCAACGTAACGCTGGTTGAAGCTGACTATCTTTCCCTTTCGATCTACTACCAGGATCCCGTCTGCGGTGGATGCAAGTGTCGCCTCCAACAAAGACACAGAATTACGAAGGGCCTGCTCACTGAGTCGCTGAGCGTATTGGGTTACGCCGAGACGAACAGCAAAAATGACAAAAGAGACTACGAGAGCACTGGTCACGATCCAGCCACGCTTTCCCGGCATTTGAATAGACATGAGCACGACCAAGAAAACCGGGATCGACGGCCCAAAAAATCGAAAGTACTCTTGATAACGTACGTGAGAGCTTGCGGGACGCGCTTCTTCTGGACCCTCTCGCCACATTGCCGTCAATATCACCAGTAATAAGGCGGGGAATGACCAGGTGAGGTCAGTCCAGGTCCCGGGAGCAATGCGGTCGGCCCACAATTCATAATCTGCGATTGCCAGGAGTATTGAACAGGCCGCGAAATAAATGCTGCCAATGGCATACAACCTGCGTTGAAGCGAATTTGACGCAAAGTAGGCCCGCAAGAGAAACCCGGAAGTGATAAAGAGGTAGCGGACAACAAAGCCGTTCTCGACTCTTTGCCGTGCCAGATCGACGCCATATGGAAGGGAGGGCACGTAGGCCGGGTAAATGAAATAAAAGTATCCAGCGGCCACCACTAGGATCACCTGCAGGCAGTCGAGCCACCACTGAAACTCCTTTAGGCTTGAACGTGGGTCAGACTCAAGAAACAGAGCCATAGCCGCCGGCGCTCCCGCCAGAAAGAACACGAGATCAGCGGCGGAGACGGGAGCAATTGTCTTATGCAGCACGTAGATTTCAACGATGAAACCTAACTGTGCGGTGCTCCGCATGACGAAGTAGAGAGAAAAGAGCGTCCAGAAACGGCGGGCAAATTTTCCAGAACGAAGAAAAGCGTAGATACAAACAGCCGCGGCGAGAATGCCTGCAGTCAGCTCTATGAGATTTGAAAGAAGAGGCCCCGGCCAACGCGTTCCCACTATTCCCAAAACTGCAAGATGGGAAACAAACACAACAAAGGCCGCTGCGACAAACCTCTTGGGGATAGGCACGGGCACCTCGCGCTGTGCGGGGAACCGCGTCCTGAGCAAGTCAGGACCACAATTCAACTGTGATAAGGATACACCTTGGCTGCCCCCACAGCAGGATGGAAGAGTGTCCAAAGCCAATGAAATCAGCTATACTGGATTCATTCCAGACATCATCCTTGGAGAATTAAATGCGCTCAAAAATCGAGACTGTAAGCCATAAAGAACCTATCGCCATGCTGTGGATCATCATCGGATGTCTTTTCATGGCTGCCTGCATGATCGGCATCGAACGGCTGGTGCCGCGCTACTAAGGCACGCACGAACACAAATTTTTGGCCCATTCTGCAAGGCAGAGTGGGCTTTCTTTTTGCCGGCAGTACTTTCATAGGCTCCACTCCAGAGTTCTGGTCAGCATCCAATAGAGTGAAGGAGGCCCTATGCCTTACACACATGTTGAACACCCAGGCGCATTGTTATGGATCATTGCGGGATTACTGTCCGCAGTGGGTGTATTCATGGTGATTCTGTCGTTCATACCCAAATACTAGTTCGCGGGTTCGCGCGCTCCGTTTCGGAGATGAGATGTGCCTGCTCAACTTCAATCGCAACCTCCGGATAGGCCGTTCTCAGCATTGCCGCTAAACTTGCTTGATGCAATCGAGCATCGCGAAGAGAATCGAGGGATTGGATTGGGCCGGACTGTCGCGCTCTCTGTGGGAGGACGGCTACGCGCTGACGCCTTCAATCCTCAGCCCTGACGAATGTTCCAAGCTGATCGCCTCATATTCCGATGAGGCCCTCTTTCGCAGCCACATCATCATGGCGCGATACCGGTTCGGTCTAGGTGACTATAAATATTTCAACTATCCCCTTCCGGAGATCGTCCAGGAATTGCGCGAGTGCAGTTATCCGCATCTGGCGCCAGTCGCGAGTGAGTGGAATAAGGCTTTGGGGATTGCGGACGCATATCCGAATTCCCTATCAGCCTATTCGAAGGAGTGCCATAAGCGCGGACAGTCCCGGCCAACGCCTTTACTGCTGCACTACGAGGCCGGTGGTTACAACTGTCTTCATCAGGACCTCTATGGCGAGTTGGCGTTCCCGTTTCAAATGACGTTTTTCCTGAGCGAGCCCTCAAAGGATTTTGACGGCGGCGAATTCGTTATGGTCGAGCAGGTCCCGCGGGCTCAATCGAAGGCGCACGTGATCGCTCCGCGGCAAGGGCAGGCGCTGATATTTACAACGTGCTACCGTCCGGTAAAGGGATCTCGCGGATACTATCGCGCCAACATCAAGCATGGTGTCAGCAAAATCCGCAGTGGACGGCGTTACACCCTGGGCGTGATCTTTCATGATGCGGAGTAAGCCACCCGGGCTCTATGTTTGAAGTACAATTTGCGTAACTATGGAAGAACCGCGTTTGTTGCCAGATGAGCCGAAGGCTGAGGAACCACGCGGCCCATGGCTTGGCCTTGCGATTGGTTTCTTGATTATCATCGCGATCATTGGCGCGCTGATCTATTCCAGCCGAAAATCGGAGACGCGGCAATCCGCCCAACCTGATGTGATGGAATCGGCCGCTGCTGCCGATCCGTACGCCTCACACCTGAAGATTTCCGATGAGAGTATGTCGGCGGCGGAAAACATGCTCGGCGGCGAGGTCACATATATCGAGGGCAAGGTGACCAACACTGGCGACAAGACGGTGACCGGCGCTACGGTGGAAGTCACATTCAAGAATTCTCTCAGTCAAGTAGTGCAGCGGCAGACTGAGCCATTGTGGATCGTCCAGCGGCGAGAGCCCGCCGTCGACGTGGCTTCCCTCGCGGTTGCTCCCATGAAGCCGGGCGACACTCGCGAATTTCGTTTGAGCTTTGAACACATCTCCGCCGACTGGAACCGCCAGTTTCCAGACCTACGCATGACCGTGGTCACGACGAAGTAAGTCTTCAGTGCACAATCAGTACGTACGCGACTGCAGCCAGCACCGCCTGGCCAGATATCCCAATGAATGGGAAACAGCCAGCGCGGAATTCAGCTTCACGAAAACGTGATAAGTCAGGACGGTCGGCACGAACGCAATCAGCCAGACAGCAACAGCAAGCTTCAGCGTTGCGCTGTAGCTATGCAGTCCCAGTCCCGCGCAGAGCAGGATGAACGCCGCGCAACTGAATACACCCAGCAGAGTTGATAAGACGATCTTCTTGGTTTCTGTCTTGTTTGGGCCGCTACGCCAGACTTCGGGAAATTGCAGATACTTGTCGTGAAACAGGACGCCAAAGAAAAACCAGTCGGTCAGCGACGAGGCAATCCCTGCCGCAAGAATCGCTAAGAACCAATGAGGGTTTATCAAAAGCATGGCGCGAGATTGTAGCGCGAAGACAGCCTTCGTGGTGAATTCAATTCGCAGTCTTATAGAATGGCTGAGTGACTGCCACCAAACCAATCCGGTTGACGGAGCATGTAAAAGCCGCTGGTTGAGCGAGCAAACTGAGTCCGGCGGCGCTGGACGCGGTGCTTGGGAAATTAGCCCGTCAACATGACCCGAATGTTCTTGTCGGCTTTGACACAGCCGACGACGCCGGAGTGTATAAAATTTCAGCCGACCTCGCGCTCGTCCAAACCGTCGACTTCTTCACTCCCGTGGTTGACGACCCCTACACCTTCGGACAGATCGCCGCCGTCAACGCACTCAGCGACGTCTACGCCATGGGCGGACGCCCCATGAGCGCGCTCGCCATGGTCTGCTTCCCGGAAAAAGATGACCTCGCCATCCTCGAGCAGATTCTCGCCGGCGGACTTTCGAAGATGGTCGAAGCCGGATGCACCGTCATCGGCGGCC
>JAOAPL010000324.1 GCA_025462925.1 Acidobacteriaceae bacterium | reverse complement strand
TGATGTATATTTTTTAAAGAAGTTCCTTTCGCACCAATCCCACTGACAGTGCGCCCGTAGCTCAATGGATAGAGCATCAGACTACGAATCTGAGGGTTGTAGGTTCGACTCCTGCCGGGCGCACCATAATCTTGCTAGTACAACAGGTCCCTCTCTTCGTTCGGGATTTCGCCTGCGGGTTCCCGCTACACCCCCCATCACGCTGCGCGTGCCGGGGACCCCGGTTTCGCTCACGCCCGCAAATCGGCTCAAGTTCGACTCCTGCCGAGCGCACCATAAATCATTTCTGCCTCTCTCAATCAGAGGTTATCTTCTCCAATGAGCACACCTCTGGTCACAGTGTGGCGTTTTCGCGATGTTTCCGAAGCGCTGCTTGCGAAAGGCAAACTGGAGGCTGCGGGAATAGAGGCGTCCCTTGCGGATGAAAACCTCATTCGGATGTATTGGCTATATTCCAATGCGGTCGGCGGCGTGAGCCTTCAAGTTCCACAGCACAGGGCGGCTGAAGCGCTCGAGTTGTTGCAACAGCCGATTCCAGAGGCAATCCCCTCGGGATCTCCAGGCGTTAACTACATGCAGCCGAGGTGCCCGAAGTGTGGCTCGCTCGATGTCGGCAGTGAAGGCATCAACAAGTTTGTGAGTTATGGGACGTGGCTGGCGTTCGGGATACCCATCCGTGTCTCCAGCAACAAATGGCATTGCTCCGCTTGCGGGAATGAATGGGAGACGATGGCTGAACCCGATGCCAATCATCCTGAGGTCAGCGCTGAGACTATGACCCGCATCCATGTCGCAACTTCAAACAAAGGCAAGCTGCGGGATTTCTCCGATGCTGCTCGCGCGCTGGACGTGGATGCGATGCCGGTTCCTGATTTCGACAAAATCCCTGAAGTGATAGAAGACGGCGAGACCTTTGAGGAGAATGCACGCAAGAAGGCTGAAGCCTACAGCCAACATCTTCCCAATGAAATTGTGATTGCGGATGATTCAGGACTTGAAGTGGACGCGCTGAACGGCGCGCCGGGCGTACTCAGTGCTCGATTCGCAGCAGCACGCGAAGGTGAAAAGCCGAGCGACTCAGACAACAATTACAAGCTGATCCAGGAGCTGTCGTTGCGTCCCGGTTGTGAGCGCACGGCGCGCTTTGTTTGTGTGATCGCGGCAGCCCGCGACGGTGAGTTGCTGGGAACTTTTCGCGGTGAGGCTAAGGGAGAGATCCTGCAGATGCCTTTGGGAAGGCGTGGGTTTGGGTACGATCCTTTGTTCTATGTTCCAGCGCTGAATAAGACATTCGCGGAGATGAGTGGCGAAGAAAAAACCCAGCACAGCCATCGAGGAGCGGCGTTCAAGAAGTTTCTAGATTGGCTGAAGGGGTAAGTGCTGGAATTAGATCTCGTACTTCTTCAACAAGTGTCGGAATGACCGGTACGAAACCTTTAGTAGGTCTGCCGCACGGGTTTGGACACCATTGGAGTGCTGTAGCGCTGATTGGATGAGCGAACGCTCGATGTTGGCGACATAGCGTTCCAGATCGACCCCTTCATTCGGGAATTGCGCGCTGTCGACTGATCCTCCAACCGATGCTGCAGCAGCTTTGGACTTCTGTCGCTCCACCGGAAGTTCCACGTGCAGTTCTTCCGTAGGTTCCAGGGCGACTGCCCGCTCAATCGCGTTCTCTAATTGGCGTACATTCCCCGGCCAATCGTATGAAGAGAGTTCATCCAATACTACTTGGAAATTCGAGTGATACTCTTCCCTGCCGCTGGTGCGTAGCGCTTCAGGAAATTATTTGCCAACAAAGGAACGTCATCCCTGCGCTCGCGCAAGGGTGGAACATGGATGGGAATCACGCTGATGCGGTAATACAAATCCTCACGGAAATTATTCTCCGAGACCATTTGCGCTAAGTCCTTATTAGTGGCGGCGATCACTCGAACATCGATGGGGATCTCGGAGCTGCCGCCAAGCGGTCGCACGGTGCGTTCCTGCAACACGCGCAGAAGTTTCACCTGCATGGCGACGCTCATCTCGCTGATCTCGTCGAGGAAGATGGTGCCGCCGCTGGCTACTTCGAATAGCCCGCGCTTGTTTTGAGTGGCGCCGGTAAATGCGCCCTTCATGTAGCCAAAGAGTTCGCTTTCCAGCAGAGCCTCCGGGAAGGCGCCGCAGTTGATGGAGACGAAGGACTCGGAGGCCCGAGGAGAACAAACGTGCACCGCCCTTGCGACCAGTTCCTTGCCAGTCCCGCTCTCACCGTTAATGACGATGGTGCTGGCTGTCGGGGCGACGGTGCGGATGGTGTGTTTCAGCTTCTCGATCGCGACACTGCAACCGACGATGTGGTCCAAGGAATTGCGAACGGCGGCATCGCGTCGCAGGGCGAAGTTCTGTCGGCGAAGGTTCACGGTTTCCAGAGCGCGCGCTATCGCTACCTTGATCTCCTCGTTGATACGTCCGGGCTGTTTGACGATGTACTCAAACGCGCCGGCCTTGACTGCCTGGATGGCGGTCTCGAGTTCGGCCACCGCTGTCATCAGGATCACGGCTGAATCGGGCGATATCCGTCGCGCATGGGCGAGTACTTCCATACCATCATCCGTGTGCGGCATGCGGATGTCAGTCACGATCACGTCGAATAGCGCGGAATCGATCTTGCGTTTGGCCTCATCACGGGAGTTGACGGTCTCAACCTTATAGCCTTCCTTGCGCAGGTCAATCTCCAAGACCTGGCAAAGAGACCTTTCGTCGTCACAAACGAGGATGCTAGCCACGTGCACCTCCCGCAGCGCTTCTGCTGAATTTGGATTCGGAACCGATTTCTTCGTAGCCAAGTTCCAGCGACTTCGGCATCTTCTTCACGCGGACCGCAAACTCCGCGCCGTGGCCCAGCTTCGAGTGAACAGCGATCTTGGCTCCGTGTGCGCTCAGAATCTGGTAAACGATCGCGAGCCCCAGCCCAGTTCCCACACCGAAGCCAGATTGAAACGGCTCAAATATCTTCTCTAGCTGCGGCTGTTCAATTCCCGAACCTGTATCCGCAAAATTGATGACCCAATCGTGATCCTCTTCCGCCAGAGTGACAGTCAGCTTGCCGCCTGTGGTGGACATGGCGCGAAGTGCGTTTTCCGAAAGATTCCAAAAGACCTGCTTCATGCGGTCGCCATCGACCAGAGCCATTGCCTGCGCGACGCCAAAGTTCCTTACGATCTCCACCTTGCTTTCTGGTTGCTGCTGCTGTGGGTGATTCTTCAGAAGAGTCAACGTGTCATCTAAGAGTGCGGTCAAATCGACCTGAGCGATCCTCATCTGCTTGTCGCGCGAATAGACAAGGAAGTCGGAGATGATGTCATTCAGTCGTTCGGATTCCCGTGTAACGATGTCCACCAATGTCCGCTGCTCCTCGTTGAGGTTCGAGATCCCCGACAACACCTGCACGGAACCTGCGATGGACGAAAGAGGATTTCGAATCTCATGTGCGATGCCGGCGGCCATTCGTCCTACGGCCGAGAGTCGGTCACGCATGCGGACTTCGCGCTCCAGACGGCGGATGTCAGTGAGATCGTCAAAGGTGTAGACGTAACCGATGCCGGTGCGGTCCGGCAACGTCAGCGGGCTCACCGTCACACCAAATGTCTTATCTGTGCCAGATGGAGTGCGGGAGCGCACCTCGCAAGTGACAGAAGACGAATCAACGTTGGGCAGGCGGTCCAGAAAAATCTCATCCACGCGCATCCCGAAAATATCCTGACCGCGGCGCTCCAACAATTTTTGTCCGGGAACGTTGATGAGGGTTACTCGGCCATCCAGCGCTGTGGTGATGAGGCCGCCGCGCATGGAGTGAATGATATTTTCATGCCGCACTTGCAAGTGCTCCAGCGCGCCACTCTTGTCCTGCAGCTTCACGTCCACTTGCCGCAACTTCTGGCTGAGATTGCTGGATAGGTACGCAATGGCAAGATAAGCGAACAGGTTTATAAGGATGATGGCTTGCAGTGACTTGATATCGGGCCGGGTAATGGAATACGAGCGGATCACCTCAAAATAGGAAAGCTCAAGTACTGCGCCGAATCCAATGAACGACAGCGACGCTGTGAGGTATGCCCACCAACGCGGCAAAAGGATGCTGGCAACGATAATGACCAGCGGATAGAGAAAGTTAAATGAAGTATCGATACCGCCGCTGACGTAGATGATGACGGTGGACATCCCGAGGTCGGTAAGAACCTGGATGCGGGCCTGCAACTTTGTATCTGCAATCAGCGCGTAGAGGACTACGAAAAAAACAGCGAGGGTGTACCAGAGAAGAATGACGCTGACAAACAGCGGTTGCTCGATATTGGTATGGGTCAGACGGACGATTACGAGGCCGATGCCCAACAGAAAAGTAATGATGATAATGCGTACTTTTACCAGCCATGCTAGCCATGTACGCTCATCAAATTCTGCTGCCATGCGGCTTACGCTCGTCCTTTGTCCCGAAAACAGAATGGGCAGTTATTTACTATGGAGAATCTGAGGGGGATAAACACCGCCACGCAAACGCGCAGCGGTGCCTTTTTTCGAGACTTCTAGCCAGCCAGTTTTCCGATCATTGCGAACAGCGGCATATAGAGCGAGATAACAATGCCGCCGACGGAAATACCCAGGAACCCGATCAATAGGGGTTCGAGCAGCGTCAACATGTCTTTGGTGGCGGCGTCTACTTCGTCCTCATAGAAGTCGGCGATCTTTGAGAGCATGTTGTCCATGGCGCCGGTAGCTTCACCTACACCGATCATCTGGACGACCATGTTCGGGAAAACGCCAGACTCGCGGAGCGGGTCAACGATGGTGCGGCCTTCTTCGATAGCCTTGCGGACTTTCATCAGCGCTTCTTCGAGGACAGCATTTCCAGAGGTTCTGGCCGTGATCGTCAGGCCTTCGATAATGGGCACGCCGGAGGTGATGAGAGTGCCAAGGGTCCGCGTAAACCGGGCTACGGCAATCTTCCGCAACACCATTCCCAGGACCGGCAGATTCAACAACATCTTATCGAACAAGTAGCGGCCTCTTTTATTCGCACGAATCTGCTTGACGCCGAATACAAGGCCGAAGCCGCCGACAAAAGCCGCCCACCAATACGCGCCAACAAAATCGCTCAGGCCCATAACGACACGGGTCGGCAACGGCAGGTCAACACCGAGGCCCTTGAAGAGATTTGCAAAGATGGGCACCACGAATTTGAGCAGGCAGCCTACAACGCCTGCGGCCATGGTGATAACGGAGACGGGATAGATCATGGCCGACTTCACCGCTGACTTGAGCTTCACGGCTTTTTCTACATAGGTTGCCAATCGTTGGAGGATGACGTCCAAAATACCACCGGTCTCGCCGGCTTCGATCATGTTCGTAGTCAGGTCGTCGAATACTTTTGGATAGCCGCGCATCGCATTCGCCAGCGTTGAGCCGCCTTCAACGGTGGTGCGAACACCATTCAGAGTCTTCATGAAGAACGGATTTTCCTGATTGGCACCCAGGATCTCAAGGCATTGCACGAGGGGCAAGCCGGCGTCGATCATCACGGAGAACTGGCGAAAAAAGATGGCGACATCTTTTGTTGCCACTTTGCCGCCGCCCTTGCCGAACGTGGGCAGCGCGAATTCCTTGCCTTTTTCCTTGATGGCTCCAGGCGTGATCCGCTCTTTACGGAGCGCAGCCTTCAAGACGTCTTTGTTGTCGGCGACGCGTTCTCCCTTGACCGCTTCGCCTGCAGCATCTGTGCCTGTGAATGTAAAAATCGGCATTGAATCCTCCCCTTACTGAAAAGACGTCGAATCCTACTTCTTTGCTCCGGCCACAGCAGGCTTTACCTGCGGGCCACGATTGATCATTTCTGTGAGCTCGTCCGGCATGGACGAACGGATCATGGCCGTCTCAAGTGTGATCTGTTTAGCGAAGTACAGATTCGCCAACGATTGGTTAAAGGTTTGCATCCCGAATTTATCTTGTCCCGACTGCATGGACGAATAGATCTGGTGGATCTTGTCTTCGCGGATGAGGTTCCGGACGGCGGGATTGGGGATGAGTATCTCCATCGCGCATGCGCGGCCCTGTCCTCCGACCTTCTGAATAAGCGCCTGGCATATCACGCCTTCGAGCACTAATGACAGTTGTGCGCGAATCTGCGATTGCTGGTGCGATGGGAATACGTCGATCACACGGTTAATAGTGGATGCCGCCGAATTCGTGTGCAAGGTGCCGAAAGTGAGGTGGCCTGTTTCTGCAATGCGCAGGGCTGATTCAATGGTTTCCAGATCGCGCATTTCGCCGATCAGCACCACGTCTGGATCTTCGCGGAGGGCGGCACGGAGTGCGTCGGTGAACGATTTTGTGTCGGCGTGTACTTCGCGCTGGTTCACCAGGCAATTCTTGTTGGGGTGAACGAACTCGATGGGATCCTCGATGGTGATGATGTGGTCGTGTCGCTCGGTGTTGATCTTGTCGATCATGGCTGCGAGCGTAGTTGATTTTCCGGAACCGGTGGGGCCTGTGACTAGGACCAGGCCACGCGGTCTATCGCACAGCTTGGCGATGACCGGAGGAAGATTCAGCTGTTGGAATGACTTGATCTCAAAAGGGATCACGCGGAAAACGCCGCCTGTGGCTCCGCGCTGATTGAAGAGATTACCGCGGAAGCGAGCCAGCCCTTTGAGGCCAAACGAAAAATCGAGTTCAAGACTTTCTTCAAAACGGTGCTTCTGCGCGTCAGTCAGCACGCTGTAACCGAGTTGATTGGTTTCGGCGGGCTGCAGAGGAGGCAAATCAAGCGGGTGCAAGTGACCGTGGACCCGAATATGCGGTGGAGAATTCGTGGTGATGTGAAGATCACTGCCGCCCATTTCGAGCATTTTCTTCAGCAGATCGCTTAACGTAACGTTCATACCTGCGTGCCTTCCCTATTGCGCACAATGAAGTG
>JAOAPL010000290.1 GCA_025462925.1 Acidobacteriaceae bacterium | reverse complement strand
TCGCGCGTGTTGTAGAAATGCACGAGCTGCTTCAGGCTCTTGATGTAGCCATTGTGGAAGAACTCCTTCTGGAAGTAGCCGACATTTTTGCCGTTCACGATCGCCCCGGGTGCCTCGGTGGTGGGACACTGTGGCGGTGCCATACCCACATCGCGCACAGTAGACACCTGCTGTCGGCCGTCCATCCGCGGCGCTAACGACGTCCAAGCCGAGTTCGGGTTGGGCGCGGAGCCGAAACCGCTTCTGAGGAAGGTTCCTAATCCCAGATCTCTGTAGCCGAAGCCTAAAGTATTGGCAGTGAACCCTAAAGAATCCGGCGTTGTCTGATAAAATAAAGCATCCCTGGGATTCAGGGGCAGGCCGAGATTGGAAAAGCCGAAGCAGGTAAACAAAGGCCTCGCATTAACGGCAAATGTGCCGGTTTGGTTCTGGCCCGGCGCCAAGGTGGTCCTTTGTCCGTCGACGTGGCAGGAATTACAGTTCCCTTTGCCGGCAAACAAAATGGCGCCCGCAAGCTCATCCGGCGAGTAGGCGGAACCAGGCAGCCCTTGTATGTTGGCGTCGACTTTCGAGGTGAAAGGGCTGATCTCCGGCGAGTCTTCGAAGAAGGAGATGGATTGTGCCCAGTGGTTATAAACCTCGTTTGCGCGGAGGCGGTCTGCCGGATCTAGCTTAACCGGAGTGACGTCCGTGCCGAAGCCCTTAGCCCCTCCTGGGGTTTCGCAAATCGTCTCGGTGTTCGCGGGGAACTTGATATTGAAGGAGTCCGCGCCCCATACTTGCTCAAAGAGAGGTCTGTAGACAGCCTGCGAAAGCTTGAACGCTATGCAAGCCGTATCAGGGTTGCCCATCTCTTGAGTATCAACGGGAGGATGCTGTGACTGCTCCGCGTCGGCACTCTGGATCAAATATCCGGTTGCGCGTCCATCCCAGAAGTTTCCGCCAAACAAAAGGCCCTGGTCTGGGTAGAGTTGGAGGACAGGAAATTTCGGTGAATAGGTGTATCTCTGCGCCGTCCGCTTTCCGGCCCGGAAGCGAAACGTTCCGGGATAGGCGATCATGGTCAGATTCACTGAAGGGATCGGTCCGCTAAAGCCGGCGTACGGCATGTGGCAAGATGCGCACGCTGTATTTCTCCCCGGCGACATGTTCCTGTCATAATTCATAAGCTTACCGAGTACTTCTACTGCCCGATATCCGTTACCCTGAATCGTCGGCGGTTGACTTGTGAATGTAATTGGCCCTAGGGTTTTCATCTGTGCGATCGCTCTAAATTCGATGGTATCGACCTCGCGAATGACCCTGGCTAACTCCGAATTTATATCGGCCGGCACGATCCCAGCCGGGTATGGGTTGTAGGTTGCGGCTGGAGTGTCTTTCTCGTCTCCAGGCGCTGATTGCCCAGGCAGTGCTCCTGGGGGAACTGGTGTCGTTTGTGCAGAAACGCCGGGGGAATAAATCATGGCGGCCAACACAAAGACGAGGAATGTGGCTAGCATTGTCGACGTCCTCATTGGGGAATCCTCTCTTTTATCTGCGATCTTGTTCTCGCAGGTTTGACAACGCTAGCACCGTTCGCAAGTCATGCGCCTGAATGACGCTGATTGGCTTAAGTCAAGAAGCGCCACTCAGGAATTGAGCGGCAGCGGAGAGAAAAATTGGAGCGGGGATCAGAATGTTGGAGACCGCTTGTTGGACGCGAGCCTCAAACCTGAAAACACAAAGAACACAAAGATTTCACAAAGAGCACGAAGGTTTTGGGAAAAACATAACCGTTTCTGCTGGAGCAGTGCGCGCAGCTGTTGACCTGCTACCAGTACTCAACGTGCGGGGCTAAATAATTTCGTCCCTGCGGGACTGGGCGCGCTGTTTGAAATTTATGTTTACCTCAGGGGCTAAAGCCCAAATGCAACAGGGCGTTCATGCAGGCCTGAAGGCCTGCGCCACCCAGATCGTCGTACATCACGGGTGCCAGTACGAGCGATGCTATCGCGGGGAGACGTTGACAGTCATCACTCCGGTGATTTGGTCGAGCGTTTCTGGCGTGGTGGCGAATGAGACGATTCGCTCGGACTTTCCTGGCGGAAGCGCGGCGTCGAGCAATTTGAACTCTCGCAGCTGATATTGGTGTCCGGTAGCGCCGGTCGAATGAATCAGATCGTCATAGGTGACGGCGAAGAGCATGTACGGACGACCATTCAACACGACCATCAGCGGACGCTTGAGCCGCAGCGAGTTCACAAACGTTGCAGGGTCAGCGAGCGAACCGGCAACATAGGTTGCGTCGATGTGGACCTTGCGACCGCCGTCCAGCGTGTAGTCATTCGAAATGGCGAGCGCGCGCTCAGGGTAGTCAGTGAGCGAGGGAAAACATTTCATTCCCGCACTGGTGTTGGTGGCCCAGTCGTCTTGCGGAATCTTCACATCTTGCGCACGCATCATCGCGTCTACAATCGCCGCCCATGCGTAGTTCTCGCACTTCCGATGGGCCATTTGCAGCGCGGTGTCGGCATTAGCGAGCTCAACTTTCTGATCAGCCTTGCGGTAAAAAGTGCCGTAGCCCTTTTTGTTTTTCTTCTGTGCATGGGCAGGTAAAAGCGCGAGCAGAATGATTGCGATGAGAAGGCGGCGGGGCATGGTCTAGTTTCTCGTTTCTGGTTCCTAGTTGCTAGTGGAAAATTTCGGAATAGTAGTCAGTAGCTAGTAGTCGGTAGTCAGAAAACCATGCGGCTAATTGGACGCGAGCCTCAAACCTGAAAACACGAAGGGCACAAAGGTTTCACAAAGGTCACGAAGTTGAAGAAGATGAGAGTGGTGCGAGCGTGCAGAGTGGGTATGGAACGCCGCGGTCCAGGAGGCAGCGAAAAAAATGTCGCGCCGCTGGCGCTGGGATTTTCTCGCGAGCATACCCACCGCTTACGCGGTGGGCTAGTCACTTTCGCCGCTCCGCGGCTGTGAACTCCCTAATAGAAATCCCTCGGTTCGCCCGGGGTGTTTTGAAGAAGAAGATCTAGGCGCGCTCGAAGGCGTGCTTGGCGTCGATCTCGTCGAGGGCGTGTTGCGTTTCGGACCGGATGGCTGCGGCTTGCGACATCAGCGCTTCCGTTGCCGAAGCGAAATTGCCGTCCGTTGTGA
Source organism: Acidobacteriaceae bacterium (assembly GCA_025462925.1). Lineage (GTDB taxonomy): Bacteria > Acidobacteriota > Terriglobia > Terriglobales > Acidobacteriaceae > JAICLA01. Next base: position 39 of record JAOAPL010000290.1, on the reverse strand, counting down.
TGAGGCCCTGCGCCGCGAGTTTCTTTCCGGCCTCGACCA
>JAOAPL010000287.1 GCA_025462925.1 Acidobacteriaceae bacterium | reverse complement strand
CTCAAGGTAGTCGGCCTGACACATGACCTTGCGGAATCTTATGTGCCGATGAACATCACGGTCTCCTATGCGGGGCAGGACGGAACGCCCAAGCCATTTGTGATGATCATCGACTGGATCAAGATCGGGAAGGACTGGAAGGTCGCCTCGGAGATCATCCTGCCAGTCCCACCGACGCCAGCCGTCGGGCATTAAGCAGTCCAGATGCTCATGGCGGCCGTGTCTCCCTGCTAGATCGGCATTCATCGCTCGTCCGCCGTATGCCGTGGTCTCCCGGAAACGACGCGACCGCCCGAAGGCGCTCCAACACTCGGGTGGGCGCCGCCATCAGCGACAATTGAGGCATGCACGTCACTGGGTCGAAAGTTTGGCTCATTACCGGCAGTTCGCGGGGTTTGGGCAGAGCATTTGCGCAAGCCGCCCTCGAAGCCGGCCATCGCGTCGTCGCGACAGCCCGCAATCCCCTCCAACTCAACGACATTGTCAGCAGGTACGGCGACAGGGTGCGAGCTCTTGCGCTGGATGTTACGAACGAAGTGCAGGCCCAGCACGCTATCGATACAGCAATTGATACGTTTGGCGTCCTGGATGTGCTTGTCAACAACGCCGGTTACGGCAATGTATGCCCCGTGGAAGACACCTCGCTCGCCGACTTTCGGGCTCAGATCGAGACGAATCTTTTTGGTGTCATCATCATGACCAAAGCTGTGCTCCCATACTTCCGGGAGCGGCGCGCCGGGCACATCATCCAGGTAACATCGATCGCCGGACGAATTGGGCCGATCGGGCGCGCACCGTACGCAGCGGCGAAGTTCGGCGTCGAGGGCTTCTCGGAATCACTGCACAAAGAGGTCGGACCTCTCGGCATAAAGGTGACGATCGTCGAGCCTGGCGGCTTCCGCACCGATTTTGCGGGCATCTCCACGGACCTTCGCGAAGGTCGCCCGGAGTACGAGGCCACGGTCGGCGCTACAGTGCGCTTCCAGCGTGATTATGACGACAAGCAACCAGGCGACCCTGCGAAGGCAGCCGCGGCGCTTCTGCACATTGCGTCACTCAGCGACCCGCCTTTGCGGCTCTTGCTGGGAAGCGATTCGTATAACGCCGCCGAGCAGGCTGCACTTCAGAAACTCGAGTTGGACAGAAAATGGAAAGATCTCAGCGACTCAACTGACTACGCATCCGGCGACTCTACTGCCCGATGACGCCTTTTGCCGGCGCAGTGCAGTGTTAGTCGGCACTCGCCAAGAGCGTGTCAGGTGACCGCCCACCTCACTGGATCGCAAGAGGGCACAGACACGAAACGTCCGCAGATCGAACGTTGCATTCCCAAATGGTACCCATGTCGAAGCGGTGCAAAGAGGTCTTCCAAAATCACCGATGTCTTGAAGCTAACCACGTAGAAACGAACACGAAGAACGAACACAGCTCGCAGAGCGTTCTGGCAAGTGGGCAACCATCGCTGAGTCGCTTGTTAACGTCGACGCCAGTTTCCCATCAAGGTCTCTTGCTATAGCCAAACAGCTCTATTGCCGCAGTGGCTTTCCTGAGCCTTGTGCATTCTTCATGAGGGACCCGTGGCGTTTTCCGTTCTCCCGAATCTCCAATTCGGTGAGGGCCTGTAGCAGAGTACGTTGTCCGAGCATGGAGAGGATGGCGTCCTGCGCGTCGTCAATCAATTCTTCAAAGTAGCCCTGAACATTGGAACTCACGAGGCAGCGCTTCGGAATTCCTGTTCGGGGCGCCCAGATTTTGGTATCTGCCACGACCGCGCAGTAGATGTCTCGCAGGTTGATCTCGGCTGCCGGCCGTGCGAGACGCACGCCACCGGTCTTGCCCATCTGGGACCGCAGGAGTTTGCTCTGGACGAGCGGCACTAGGAGCTTGCGGACGAAGCTGGGATTCGCCCCGAGGCTCTTCGCCAACTCGGCGGAGGAGAGATGGGAGATGGAGTTCCGTTCCGCTAGAGCCAGGCTGAGCATGATCTGAAGTGCAGTGGGAAATCGTACGTCGATCAAAGGTGCTCCCCTTCTGTTCAGTTTAACTGTTCCTATGATGATTGCATAATCCTCTTTTTATATGCTTCAATGATAGATACAGATAGAGCGCAGTGAGGACTGCGCTCGAAATGGACCATCTACCGGGAAACTTGGATGCGATCGAAGTGAAGAAAAAAAGGAGAAAGCATAGATGAGCGAGGAACGAGCAGTGCAGCAGGTGCTTGCGAGGTATGTACGAGGAGTGGATGCGAGAGACGGAGCCGCGGTGGCAGCCGTGTTCACAGAAGACGGCCGCGTTGAGATCTCTTATAACATCTCGGGCAAACTGGAGCCTCTCGGTGAGTTGGTGGGGCGTGAGATGATCGCTGGCGCGGTTTCGCAGATGATGAAACCGCACTCTGCGCGGGGCTGGAGCCACCACACGACGCATGATCACCTCATTGACGTAAACGGCGACGACGCGACGCTCGATGCTCAGTTTGTGGTCTTTGAGGTGAGGGGCAAGGAACGGCCAGCTACGGGATGGCCTGAGGGCGCGTCTGGAGCTCAGGGTACCGTTCAGCCTATCGAAGCGGGCTACTATCGGCCGATCCTTCGGCGCGTGGATGGCGTCTGGAAGATCACGACGTTGCGCATCACCCATAGCCTTCCTATGGCGTTCCCGGGCCAGTAAAGAGCGATCGATAACAGTAATCATTTACCGGTAGTACGGAGGGCCTGAGGTCGCTGAAACCGCCCACCGCCCACTTGGCCGCGTGATACGGCGTATTGCCCGGAACCGCTTGGCGACCACCGACCGAAGACACCTGAAAGATGTGGCCGCTTTTCTGGTCACGCATCATCGGCACCGCGGCGCGTGTAGTGTACACCACGCCATAAAAGCATGTGTCCACGATTCGCCTGGAAGTCCTCCGCACTCATCAGCTCGAACGGCGCAAACTGTCCATAACCGGCATTGTTGACCAGCACATCCAGCCGCCCGAAGGTGTCTACCGCCAACTGCACGGCTGCCTTTGCGGCGGCCTCATCGCGCACATCCAGGCTGACGGGCTTGACCCGCTCGCCGTACTGCGCCACCAGGGGCGCCAGTTCTTCCGTTCGACGCGCTCCGGCTACTATGCTGTCACCTGCTGCCAGCACTGCCTCGGCGATTTCCCTCCCCAACCCG
>JAOAPL010000276.1 GCA_025462925.1 Acidobacteriaceae bacterium | reverse complement strand
ACTCGATTTCTTGACAACGTAGAAATTCGTAGTTATATTTGATTTATTCAAATTAACTAAAAGTTGATTTTTCTTGACAGCTTGCAGGAACCAATCGACTGAACGAATGGCCAGTGTTGACGGATATCCACCACCTAAAACGCTTGCCTTCATCAGCTTGCGAGATATCCACTCTGCAAAATACTGATTGGACTGGTTCGCACCCTACCCGGGGGAGCCTGGGGTAGACATAAATTAGTTAACAGAGGTAAGTTCTTTGCCAGGAATATTTTGCGCGAAAGTGCATTGCTTTGACGAACTTGCAAAGCAAAAATCGCTAATCCGTTGATTCTGGCTATCTTGCGGGAGGGGAGGGGTGGCAGCCAGCGTCAGGGGACCAGTTCCACAGTCTTCAAAAAATCGTAATTGCCCGAAGGCGACAGTTGGATATTGCGCAGGCGCTTTGAATAGACGATCACGTTGTCCAAATACCAGAGATGAACGTAAGGAACATCCTCGGCCAGCACCTTCTGCAATTCGAAGTAAGTCTGCTTGCGCTTTTGCTGATCAAGTTCCCGGCGCCCCTGGTCGATCAACGCGTCCACGCGTGGGTTCACGTAGTAACTGCGATTCGCGCGCTTGGGAGGAAAACTGGCCGAGTGGAAAACATTCTCGAAGATGTCCGGATCCTCATTCCCGCCGATCCACCGTAGCGAATAAAGCTGGAATGCTCCCTTGACCACGTCAGAATAAAAAGTCGCAAACTCAAAACTCCGGATATCGAGAGCGATTCCCACATCGCGCAGTTGCTGTTGCAAGACCGCCGCCAACAATCGCGTGGTCTCTTCCGTCGATGTCTTCATCGTAAGATGAAAGCGCACCCCGTTAGTGGCGCGATATCCGGCTTCGTCCAGGATCTGCCGCGCGCGGGCCGGATCGAAATTGTAATCACGGACATCCGCGTCGTAGGCCCAGTGTTGCTTGGGAAGAATATTGGTGGCCGGTTCAGCCTGGTCCCGCCATAGATATTTGATGATGGTCTTCCGGTCGATTGAGTATGCGATTGCCTGCCGCACACGCACATCGCGGAGGATCGGATCGCGCAGGTTGAATGCGAGATAGTTGTAGATGGTGCCCGGAGCGATCTTCACTTCCAATCGCGGTTCCTTCTCGAGTGCCACGACCGTGTCCGGTCCAAGAGAGTTGATGGCCACATCAGCCGAGCCTTTGCGCAACTCGAGTGCCCGCGTGGTGGCATCTGGAATTACCGCGAAGCGCACGCCACGAATATGCGCGCGTTCGCCCCAGTATTGATCATTGCGCTCGAGGATCACTTCGTTGTCTTGCTCCGCGCTGACGAACCGGAAAGGCCCAGAGCCGATCGGAGCACGATTGAAGCCCTTGCCGCTGCCGTAAGGAACGATGCCAAAAGCGCCATCACTCAAATTCCACAACAGCGAGGCATAACGGTCTTTCAGGTGAAAGATCACTGTCCAATCGTCAGGGGCTTCAATGCGGTCAACCTGTTTATAAGTGCTCGTTTTTGCAGAAATGACGGAACCGTTGATCATGGACTCCAAAGTCCACTTCACATCGCGCGAAGTAAGTGGAGCTCCATTGTGAAACCGGACATCGTGCCGCAGATGAAACACGTAAGTCAGCGGGTCGGGAATCTCCCATCGCTCCGCCACCCAGGGCTGCAAGTTAAAATGATCGTCACGTCTCACCAAGGAATCAAAGATCAGCTTGCCGATTCGCTCCGAATACGCATCCGTTCCCACGCGCGGATCAAGGTTCGTAGGACTACTCTCGATGATCATCACTACCGTGTTCGGATCGGGCTTGCGCGCGCATCCAGCCATGCCAGCAATGAGGACGACCAGCGCAGCTGCGCAGAAGAACTTTTTAAACATAGGAGATTTTGCCCAGTATCGCAGGTCTGAGCGCGCCAGTTGCGGAAGGAATGTTACCGGGCTGGCGATGCCACGTTTGATATGCGAGCACTGCGAAAGCAATCGCCTCTTTCGCCTCAGAAGGAATTCCGAATTCTTCTGACAACCGCAATCGCAGGCCCAGCGCGGATGTCTCAAGGCCGATCATCTTCATCAACGTCGGGTTCTTTGTGCCGCCGCCCGCAACAACGAAATCCTTGTATTGGCGGTCAAATGAATTCACTACAAAATTTCGCACCGCCATCCCAATCGACTTTGCCGTGAGCACAGTGGCTGTGGCGACAATATCCTGCTTGCGCGCCCGTCCGCACCGCTTGATGAATGAGCTGACGAACTCGCGACCGAACTCCTCGCGTCCCGCAGTCTTCGGCGGCTTGCGCTTGAAGAAAGGATTGCGTAGCATTTCCGCAATGATCGTTTCTATTGCCTCGCCAGTCGCGGCCACCTTGCCATCACGATCAAACGGCCTGCCATAAAGTCGTTCCATACATCCGTCGATCACCATGTTGCCGGGACCAGTATCGAATGCGATCACATCCTTCGCGGATGCTCCTGCCGGAATCGCCGTCAGGTTTCCAATGCCGCCCAGATTCTGCAATATGCGACCGCTCTTGCGGTCCCTGTAAACGAAGTAGTCGAGGAAGGGAACCAGCGGCGCGCCCTTGCCGCCTGCAGCCATCTCCGCAGGACGAAAGTCCGACACAACCGGTGCGCCAACACGCGCAGCAAGCACAGCCCCTTCTCCCAATTGCCATGTGCAGGCAATCTTTCTACCGAGAAAAGCCGCTGACTCGCCTTGATGATAGATCGTCTGCCCGTGACAGCCGACAAGATCGATCTTCGGCACGCCAAACTCCCGCATGGCGGTGAGCACGGCGTCGGCATAGAGTTCGCCGAGCAAGAAATTGAGCCGCGAGATGTCCGCAACTTTTGCCGTACGCGCATTCATGAGCGACAGAATCGCTTTTCTCACAACCACCGGATACGGCGTTTCAGAATGGCCGAGAAGAGAAAATCGTAAGGCAGGGCCTTTGCCAACGATTCGCACCAGCGCGACATTGATGCCATCCGCCGATGTTCCGCTCATCACTCCGGCAACTATCATTTGCTTTGCGCCTTTGCCACTTGTTGTTTGAACTTCTCCAACTCAGCCCGCAGTTTCTGGATCGTCTTTTCTGTCGGCCTCGCGGCGGCCTTTTTCAATTCCGGCGCTTTCTTCTTGAACGCGAGAGCTCTCGCAGCCGCTTGTGCCACTATCTTCGCGAATTTCTTGTCGCGCTCGGCCTCGCGCACAACGGCCTCGTATGCTTCTATTACATAGTCTTCTTTGTGGCAGACAAGAAACATGTCTGCTCCCGCGCGCAAGGTACGAACTGCCGCCTCTCCCATAGGCGCTGCCGCCAGCACGCCGCCCATCTCTAGATCGTCGGTGAGAATCAATCCGCGATATCCGATCTTCTTCCGCAATACGTCCGTCATCCATTTCCGCGAGAGCGATGCGGGAGTATTGTCCTTTGTCACCGCCGGATATGCCGCATGGGCTACCATCACAAATGGAAACCGCTTGTGCAATGTCCGATACGGCATCAGGTCTTCATTCCACAGTTTCTTCCAGGGCTTGTTCAACGTCGGCAGAAGATGGTGTGTATCAAGATCGGCTTCGCCAAGTCCGGGAAAATGTTTTCCGCATCCGAGCACGCCAGATGTTTTTAGCCCTTTGAGGAATTCGCGCACATAGGCGACGGTCTCTTTTGGGTCCTCTGATACCGTTCGCGAACCCAAAACCGCTTGCGACACAGGAAACCGCAAATCAGAAACCGGAGCAAAATCCGTATTGAAGCCAAGCGCCCGTGCTTCCGCACCAAGTATCTCGCCGTGCCTTCGGAAGAGCTTTTTGGATTTCGTCGAAGCCACCTCAAATTCTGAGGGTGCTGGAGCAATCAGATCCCGAAAGCGGTCAACGATCCCGCCCTCCAAGTCGACGCACGAAAGCACCGGAGTCAAAACTGCTTTGCGGCATTCCGACAGCAGATCAAAGCATTGCGTGCCGCCAACGATGTTCCGGCGAAAAAGGATGATGCCGCCGGGCTGAATGCCGGCAATAAATTGACGCAGATGCGCTGTCATCTCCGTCCCATCGAATCCCATGATCAAGAGCTGTCCTACCTGGGAACGGATTTCCTGCTGTGATTTCATTCGCCTACGTGGCTCCTGTTTCAGTCGAGTTGTTTCTTCATCTCGTGCAGAAGGTTCAGTGCTTCCATCGGCGTCAGCCGATTCACATCTGCCGCCTTCAATTGATCGACCACTTTTTGTGAGAGCGGAGTAAAGATTGTAAGTTGAGCGGGCGCGGGCGCTGCGCCTGCTGCCGCTGCAAGGTGCTGGGTCAGTTCGTGCTCGGCGCTTTCATGCTCGGCAAGAACCTCGCGGGCACGAACGATGACTTCCATCGGCAATCCCGCGAGCTTTGCCACTTCGATCCCGTAACTGCGGTCGGCAGCACCGGCTTCCACCTTGCGCAGGAAAACGATTCCCCCGGCATTCTCCTTCACTGAGACATGGAAGTTCTTCACGCCGTCAAGCTTTTCCGCTAACTCGGTGAGCTCGTGATAATGGGTCGCGAAGAGCGTCTTCGCATGGGTGTTGGCGTGAATGTATTCGATCGCCGCCCATGCAATCGCCAAGCCATCGTAAGTAGCCGTGCCTCGCCCCATTTCGTCCAGGAGAACCAGTGATCTCGGCGTCGCAGTGTTAAGGATAGCGGCGGTTTCAGTCATCTCCACCATGAAGGTGGACCGGCCGCGCGCCAGATTGTCGCTGGCGCCGATGCGCGTGAACACGCGATCGACCACCGGCAATCGCGCGCTGCGCGCTGGAACGAAAGAACCCATCTGCGCGAGGATGGTGATCAGCGCCGTCTGGCGCAGGTACGTGGACTTGCCGCCCATGTTCGGCCCGGTCAATACCAGGATCGAGTGTGTCCCCGCGTTCATGTAAAGGTCATTGGAGACGAAGCGCTCGCTGCTGCGCATGATCTCCTGGCACTCGACTACCGGGTGTCGGCCCTCGACAATCTCAAGTTCGCCGCTCTCATCGAACTTCGGCCGCGAGTATTCGCGTAAGGCGGCAATCTGAGCCAGTCCGCAAAGAACGTCGACCTCCGCGAGTGACAGCGACGTTTGCCGGATCCGCTTAGCCTCGTGTGCGATCGAGAGTCGTAATTCCGTAAACAACCGACGCTCGATCTCCACGATCTTCTCTTGCGCATCGAGCACCTTGGACTCGTACTCTTTCAATTCCGGAGTGGTGAAGCGCTCGGCGTTGACTAACGTCTGCTTGCGATCGTAATCGGCAGGCGCAAGGTGTTGGTTGGCTTTGGAAATTTCTATGTAATAACCGAACACCGAATTGAACTTGATTTTCAGGGAGTTGATCCCCGTGCGCTTTCGTTCGCGTTCCTCTATCTGCGCGATGTACTGCTTGCCGTTGCGGCTGAGGTCGCGAAGCCCATCAAGTTCCGCGTCAATGCCATTGCCGATGACTCCGCCATCAGAGAGCGTTAGCGGTGGTTCGGCGACGATGGTCTGATCGATACGATCTCGTACGTCTGCCAGTTCGTCCAGCAGGGCATCAAGGTCGCGAAGCCGTGCAGCGTCGAATCTAGCAAGGGCTTTCTTGATTGCCGGTACTCTAGCCAGAGAAGCCGACAATGCCTGCAGGTCACGTGGATTCGCCGATTCCAGCGTCACCCGGCTGAGCAGCCGTTCCAGGTCGAGGACGCCTTCCATGGTTCGCCGCAGTTCTTCCCGCGCAATCAAGTCGCGGACACCGGCCTCAACCGCGTCGAGCCGAGCGTTGATCTGTTTCACGTCAATCGAGGGACGCAGGATCCATGCACGAAGCAGGCGCTTGCCCATGGGAGTCAGCGTCGCGTCTATGGCGCGGAAGAGCGTGGTCTCAGGGCTCGATCCTATCCCTGCGAACACTGGCTCAATCAGTTCCAGATTGCGCACTGTGACCGCATCCAGCACCAGACATTGTTGCCGGTCATAGAATCCGATCCGGTCGATATGTTCCAACGTGCCTTTTTGCGTGGAGCGCACATAGTGAAGGATCGCTCCAGCCGCAGACGCAGCAGCGGCCCGCCCTGCTAGTCCGAAGCCTTCCAGCGACAGCACGCCGAATTGATTTTCAACTAACGGAATCGCGTAGTCGGGTGCGAATGCCCAATCGTCCAGCGGAGTCTCGGTAAATCCTAGCGCAAAATTAAACGGTTCCTCCGCAGATTCAATCCCAGCTTGCCGGCCCATTCCCTTGTCGAAGAGAGGCATGTTGGAAGGGAATAACACCTCGCGCGGACGCAGCTGTTGCAACTCTTCCAGCACTCGGCGCTCGGCATCGTCTCCGGTGAATTCGGTTGCGCGGAATTCGCCCGTCGACAGATCGAGCACTGCCAGGCCCACAGCCGCATCCACGCGGGCTAGGGCAGCGAGAAAATTGTTATCTTCCGAACTGATCGAATTATCCAGCGCCGTTCCCGGCGTCAGCACTCGCGTGACTTCCCGGCGGACAATAGTCTTGGTCAGCTTGGCATTTTCCATCTGCTCGCAGATGGCAACTTTGAATCCCTTGCGCAGCAGCTTGGCTAGATAGTTTTCCGCGGCATGGTACGGGACGCCGCACATCGGGACGGCAATATCCTTCTCCTTGTTGCGCGAAGTCAATGTGATCTGTAGCTCACGCGCGGCGGTCACGGCATCGTCAAAGAAGAGCTCGTAAAAATCCCCAAGCCGGAAGAACAACAGCGCATTGGGATGCTGCTTCTTAATTGCGGCATACTGCCGCATCAACGGCGTAGAAGGCTCAGTCATAGATTGCGGATTGCGATTGCGGAGAAGTTACGGCGTGCGCGGATTATAACAAACGCCGGAGCTGCTCTTTTTAGGAATTCCCACGGCAACCGACAAAGTTCGCGTTCCTTACCCTTGTATAATCGAGTGTTCTGCGCGCTATCGTGCAATCTTCGCGTGCGCGCTGGTCTATATGCCCCATCTCTGGATGCGAGTCGCCGTAGCTCTTTATGGATTAGGACTGCTGTATGCGCTGGTCGCGCTCAGCGGAAAGAGGGAGGTGCTCGCTCGCATCATTCTTCCCGCGCTTGGTCTGGGAGCTATCTTCCACTTCGTGGCGCTTGCGGAGGCCTACGTCAGCTCAGGAGAGTTGGCGCCGGGAACCATCTCGCAGTCTGAATCGCTTCTCGCATTCGTGCTGATAGCCTGCTTCTTCGGTGTCTACTGGCGATATAAAACAACATCGCCCGGGATCCTGGTTTTTCCTCTCGTTTTCCTACTCAGCCTCTCAGCCGCAATCGGACAGGAACCCCCACAATTCAACTCGCCTCTTCTGCGCAGCGGGTGGATCCTGTTTCACATCACCCTCATCCTCGCCGGCTACGCGGCGCTGTTCTTCAGTTTTGTCTCCAGCCTCATTTACCTCGTGCAGGAGCAAAGGTTGAAGTCAAAACATCTCGATGGTGTCCTGTCGCATCTGCCCGCACTGGAAGTCATGGACGACATCGGCTTCCGTTCGCTGCTCTTCGGTTTTCCGTTCATGACTCTCGGACTCATCGCCGGTTCCGTCATCGCTCAAGCTAGTTACGGTCCCACATACTTTCGCGATCCGAAGATACTGCTCTCCATCCTGATGTGGGCCGTGTACATGGTGCTGTTGTTCTCGCGATGGTCAGCCGGATGGAGGGGACGCCGCGCGGCATTGCTATCGACCGTAGCTTTTATTGCGGCGACTCTCGCCTGGACAGCCAACTATTTCAGCTCCGTTCATAGGTATGTGGCGCAATGAAATATTGCCTCATCGGGATCAATCACAAGACCGCGCCGGTGGAAGTCCGCGAGCGCCTCGCGATATCGGAATCCCGCTTGCCTGAAGCCGTTCGCAGCCTGACCTCCCGCCCAGACGTGGAAGAGGGAATTATCTTTTCCACCTGCAACCGCGTGGAAGTGCTCACTCGCTCGGTGGACATTGTTCCTGATCTGCGCGGTTTTCTTTATGGTCATTTCCAAATGGAGAGCTCTGCGCTGGATGGTCACCTGTATGAATACAGTGGACCTGATGCCATTCGCCATCTCTTCCGCGTGGCCTCAAGCCTCGATTCGATGATCGTTGGTGAGCCGCAGATACTCGGCCAGGTGAAGGAAGCCTATGCCGTGGCGCGTAGCGTTGGCGCGGTTCATTCGCACATGGATGCACTGCTCTCCCGCGCATTTGCAGTTGCGAAGCGCGTGCGCACAGAGACTTCGGTGGGCAGCTCGGCCGTTTCGGTTGCTTCAGTCGCCGTCGATTTGGCGAAGAAGATATTCGGTTCGTTGCAAGGGAAACAGGTGTACTTAGTCGGCGCCGGCAAGATGAGTGAGATCGCGGCACGTCACCTGATCGCAAACGGGGCCGGAGCCATCTTCGTCGCCAACCGCACGCATGAGCGCGCGGTTGAACTCGCAAGGAAATTCAACGGCGACGCCATCAGGTTCGAGCAACTCTACGAGATGGCATCAGAAGCCGACATCGTCATCACATCGACCGGTGCGCCGCACCATATTTTCCGCCGCGAACATGGCGAGATGTTCCTGCAACGCCGCAAGAACAAACCCATGTTCTTCATCGATATCGCCGTGCCCCGTGACGTGGATCCCGCCGTCAACGAATTGGACGGCATCTTCGTTTACGATATCGACGATTTGCAATCTGTAGTCACTTCGCACGTCGCGGACCGCCAGCGCGAAGCCTCCCGCGCCGAGGAGATCATCAATTTTGAGGTGCAGCGCTTCTTAGAACGGCTGGATACGCTGGATGTGGTTCCCACAATCGTTTCGCTGC
>JAOAPL010000200.1 GCA_025462925.1 Acidobacteriaceae bacterium | reverse complement strand
AGTATCTCCCTGCGATAGACGATCTGCCCATCACTCAAGCCGACCTGCTCTTTGAGTTGCTTTTCCTCGGCGCTGAGATCTTGCAATCCCATCACGCAAGGCTGCGCGTACATTTCTTCCCACCACCAGGGAAAGAAATGTTGGCTATGCCGCGTCTCCTTTGCGCGCAACCACTCGTTGTAAAAGCACCCCACCGCCCCACGCGCGGTGGACTCAAGCACAACTTCGCCTTTTGGAGTCACCGCCGCGCGCAGTGATGCCAGCGTCCCTGCCGCATCACCCGGCCAGCGGGCCACCTCAGATCCATGCAGGTTCTGAATGGTGAGCCCGCGGCCGGCATCGGGGTCCGCCGCCGTCTCCACCCGATATTCACTATCGAGCACCGGAAACACCAGTTGGCGGACATTCGCGCGCGATGTTCGCAGCGCCCCCTTGCGCAATCGCTTCGGCAGGTTCTCCCAGAAGCGATGCACAATCCTGAATATTTCCTGCGCCGACTGCTGGTCATGCGCCACCAGCACCGTCAGCGTGCCCCGCTTCGTGATCGTCGACACGAAAAATTGCGCCGCCACCCATGTCGTGATTCCCATCTGCCGGGCTTTCAGCACGATGCTTCGCCCCGAGAATCTCTCCGACAACTCTTTCTGTGCGCGATTGGGAATCAGCCGGATCAGCCGCCCCTCTTTGTTTCGGATCTTCAGCAGTGCTCCGATCAATAGCTCGCAAGTCTTTTGGCGCTTCTCACGGACATCCAGGAGTTCACCGCATCCAACCAGGGTTTCAAGATCTTCTTCTTCACTCGACTTCTTCTCAACAGCTCCCGAGCCTTGCAATTCGTCGCCTCACTTCGCAGTAGCGGACCCCTATTTGGTTTGCCGACCCCGATCACAGGTCGCCCAGATCGAACAGCCAGCCAAAGGCTATGGCTCTCGTAGTGCCCGCAGTCAGGTTCTGGATCGCAGTCTCCATCTTCATGTTGATGTTCGCCGAAGGCAGTGTTGCAGTAGTCGGGTTTGTGCACACGATGTTTCCATCGATCCTGTAGGTCACATTCACGGCCGTGTCATCAAACGCGAATTCGAATTTGTGGTTGGTGGTGCTGTTTCCCGCAACTCCCGACGACACCGCAGTGCTCGTGCTGCCGTTGCCCTGAATGCAATACCAATTTGCGGTGCCTGCCGTCGTCGAGAATATGAAGCCTGCATAATTGCCGACCGGCGCATCGCTGCCCACCATCGTCGCCGCGCTCTGGTCCGTCAGCCCAACGAACGCTCGAGTCGCTGCGTAATCTGTCGTCGCCGGAAAATACGCGTCGGCCTCGAATAGGTGGTTTCGGCCTGTCCGATAGAGCGACCGCCCGTCCATGTTCGCCACATTGTTCACCGTCGTCGTTGCCGTCAATGTCAGCGCGACGGGATATGCCGTCCCCGGCACCGCTCCAGTTCCGGTCAATCCCACTGAAGTGTTCACCGAATCATTGGCCGCACACGCAGTCGCCGTTCCGCAGGCGAAGAATGAACGTGCGATCTTGAAATTCGGTTTCGCCTCATTGTTGCCCCACTTGATTCCGTTCGGAGCGCTTGGATCAGCGATCAAGTGTTGCGAATAGCTTCCCGCAGCCAGTTTGACCAGCGTCGAGCCTCCCGCCGACGTCAACAGATCTCCCTTCGTATAAGTGGTCTGGCCCGTTCCGCCGTCCGCTCCTCCGATTGTGCTGTTCCCCTTGAACTGGTTCGCATTGTTGACTCCGCTCCCGCTGGTCGTCAGCACCGCGCCAGTTCCCACCGTCATCGTCGCTGTCGTGTTCACGCCGGTTGACACTGCAGTGAACGCCGCTCCACTGCTCGATGTTCCGCAGCTGAACGCATGTGCGCTGGTGTCGTAATTGAGATGATTGCCCGCTGTGTCCGTGCAGTTGGAAAGCGGTTTGTACGTGACAGTGTTGGCTGATGTCACTATTGGCGTCGTATCCGTTGCCGGCGGCACCGGATAGCTCACCCCATTCACTTTGCTAACCGTTGTTGTCGTACCGCCGGCTGCGCTCGTTGCATCCCCGCCGAGCGCCGGCATCTGCGCCGCGCTTACCGATCCCGCCAGATGACTGAAATTAAGCGCGACAGAATTTACTTGAAATCCGCTCGTCGCATTCAAAGTACTCCCAACAATTCCGCCATCGAATCTTCCTGCCCCGGTGGAACCGGTCACGCCCCACTTCTGCGTGGTGGCATTGTCGGAATAACCAAGAACATCCACGCTGTTGTTGAATTTTACTTTTGTGTTTTCTATCCGAAACAGCGGCACATCATTGACCTGAAAGTCAGCCAAAGCTACCCCGGCGTTTGGAGCTACGCGATTGTTTACAATCAGTCCCCGCCACGCCGCATTGTTGAGGTAGATATAGGCCTGTGTGGTGGCGTCCGGAGCAATCCCACCTAGTGCAAACCGCGAGTCACCTCCTGCAAGCGCCTGTCCTCCACCAAAGAACCATGTATCTACTGTTCTATCGAGAATCAGTCGGCGCGACGCGCCGTTCGTGTGCAGAAAATAAAGCGCGCTGGTGGCTACGTTGGACGTGCCAAAGTCAACAATGTCGCCCAGCCCGTTAGGGCTTGAATTGAAAACTACACCCTGACCAACTTGATTGAAGAAATTAAGCCCATTTACAAAACTTCCCACTGCCCCAGAGACCCTGATGGCGTCTCGATAGTTTTGTGTTCCCACATTGTCAATGGCAATTCCCCCACCTTGCGTTGGGCCGCCAAGCACCTGATTGAGCGCGATTTGCAATCCGCGCCCGTGGTAGTTGTACCCAAGTGGCTGCTCGATGGAATCCCCCACTTGGAAGTCTCCACCTCCCGCTGCTAGATTCACCGCCGTCGCGTTGAGGCTTCCGGAAGGCGGCGATGCAAGCGAAGACACCATTCCCCCGCGAAAGATCTTGTACGCACCGGACGGACTGAACCCTGTCGGGCCGATCTCCGAGATGCTGTATTCCGCCGTAAGGTGCGTGTCGTCCACAATGGAGAGGACAGGAATCACAAACCGCGCACCGCCGTTGAATGCCGTGTATTCAAGAAATAGGTCAGATTTCGCACCCGCCCCAAGCGTAGCTGCCCATGCAGTCCCACTACCTACAATGGTGAACGGAGCAGTTCCACTTCCAGAAGCAAGAGTTCCAGTTGAATACACCCCACGAGAACTGTTGATTAGAGGACGTTGCTCCCCAAGATAGGCATTCGTCCCTGAAGTCCATGTGCCCGTGATTGTAGTTCCGGTGATCGCCGAAACTGTGCCTACGGGAACAGTGCCGTTTCCTAGCCCCTGAAATGAGACCGCTCGTAGCCCTTCGCTCCCCTCATCCCCGCCAGTGTTGTAACCACCGAAGTCAAATGACGAGAACATCCCACCGATACTGTCTCCCTTACCGGATGTGTAAATGTTAGCTTCTATTCCTTTACGTTCACCGATAGTCCGCCCTTGCATTTCGATTCGCAGCGGACCCCACTGCGTTTTAGTTCCCGCGCCACCGGGGTAAGAGTTTACTCCGCCACCAAACGCGTCCTGTTCCAGCAATAATGTGCTTGGGATCTGGAAACCGCCGGTAGTTGTAGTGACACGCGTGTAAAAATCTGTGCCACGTGCAAACGATGCCTGCGTAGATCCGCCATTGCCGCGTTCGTCCCGAATGTTGCAATTGGAGGGAGTTTGTTGCAATGACCAACCAGGACCCAAAGTATTCGGGATCACCACCGTTCCATTTGCTCCCGCCAGGTCAGCGCATGCGGCGTCGATCTGCCCTCCTACTGACGTACCCGCAAATTGGTCCGCATATCTCACCCCCGCCAGCGTGATAGGAGAATCATTGATTCGGCCAAGTTTTGATAACAGTCCTGCATTCAATGTCGACGTTTGAATATCGACATAATGCCGGTTTGCCGCCTGTCCCGGGGCCACCGGATCATTCGCCAGCGTGAGTTGTCCCGTCATCGTATCGCCAGTCGTGCGGACGAAGCTCCCTGTCACGCCACTCACAGCCGCATCGACGTATGCCTTATTGGCGATCGCCGTGCCGCTCGTCGGAGTCGGCGCAATGGGCGACACGGAGAACGTCTTCACTCCGGTGATCGATTCCGTTCCAGTTTTGTGCACTACCGCATCGGTGTTCCCGGACACCGCATTGTCCACGTACTGCCTGCTCGCAAGCTGTGCCGCCACTTGCGTCGGAACCACGCTCGCCCTGATCGCCCCGATCGTCGTCGGCGACGCCAACGGCACTACCCAGTATTCCGTCGAAGTCATTCCATCACTGAGTTTGTAAACCACTTTGTAGTACGTTCCGCTCGGAGTGGCGCTCTCATTAGGCGCAAGACTCAGCGTCAGCACCCCTGAAGGACCAATGGCAGTACTCAGCTCGCCCGCCGCCACCGCCTTGTTGTCTGAGGTCGTGAACGCCGGCCACGTGATTACAACTGTGCCTGTCGCCGGCTGCCCATTCGCTCGATACACCACATCACTGATCGTCGTCATCGTCGGGCCGCTGGCGTGAAGATTGAGCGCCACAACCAACACCGAAATCAGACAACAAAAAAGCCGCCCAGCCGGGCGGCTCTCACTGCAGAGGATTTTCTTCATAATTTCGTTTCCAGAATCAGGACCTTCCTACTACTTCCTTCTCGCGCATGAAGTCTTCCACGCTGCGCACGTACACTTCAGCGAAATCTACCACCGGACGCCGTTTCTGGATCATGTCCATTGCCTCATCCAGGCCCCAGCCCATCGTTCGCAGGATCGCCAATGTCATCATCGGCGCGCGATGTACCCCCGCGGCGCAGTGAATGAAAACTCTGCTGGCTTGCTCATCTAGCGCTTCCAGCGCGAAATCCACTCCCCGTTGCAGCACGCTCGCCGACTTCGGCTGAAAATCATCGTCCACCGGGTTCCACAACACTTTTACTTCGTACGGCTCAGCCAAAGGCCGGTCATCGAATTCGATCTGCATGTTGATGATGTGCGTCACTCCTGAACGCACAATGTCGTGCATCTTGCTTTCAGTCCAGATTCCGCCACCCACTGCTATCCGGTCCGTGACCCATGTCAGATCCATTCCTACCAACTCCCCGCTTATCGAAGCTTATCTCGGCGCGACTCGCCCTTCGATTTTACCCTGCTGTCTCCGGCTCCGACTCGCTTTCGCGCAGCTCCCTCAACAAAATACTCGCCAACGACTCTTCCTCAGGATCCGTCACTGCCACCGATGCTCGCTCCTCTTCTGGCTCTTCCACAGCGAATTCCATCAGGAACTTCGCATGTTGGCAGCTCCCGCTTTTCGCTTCTTTTACGAAAGCTTCAATGATATCCGGCATCGCCGCCCTCACCTGCATCCGCGCCTGTTTCAAACTCTCTTCCGGCGAACACGATGGTCGCACCACATCGGCAGAATACGAGTTCCCGCTCCCGCTCTTCCGAAGCCGGCTCTTCCCGGCACTTGCACGGCTATTCGCAACTCTCACCATCGCTCCTCGTCTTCAACAACAAATGTATTTTTAGAAAACAGGTTTCGACCATTCAGAAAAGAGGTCTTCGTGGGGGTTAACTTTCTTTTCCTTTGTGCCCCTCAGTGTTCTTCGCGCCTTTGTGGTTCAAGATTTTGCTCCTGGTCTTGACTTTGTTTTGAGACTCAGGACCTTACTTTGCGTACCTTCGCGTCCTTTGCGGTTAAAGCTTCCTCCCGAAACCACCGCTTACATTTTCAGAATAGCAAACCGCCACAGGTCAAAGAGACAACTTCACCCAAACTATATTTCGATTCTCTTCAAGCACTTGCGCCGATACCGTCGATTTCCCCCTCTTGACATTCCTCAACCTCGTATTTTTTGCGAGACCTCCCCGCCGGACGCGCCTGCCCGATCACCTGCAGCAGTCCCGTCTCCAGGAAGATTTCGCTCAGTTTGTCCAACGCCTCCGGCATCCGCCTCACTACCGTTCGCCGTGTGCATCCGATCACCGCCGCCGCTTCCTCATGCGAATACTCCTGCAGCACCACCCGCGCGATCAGGCTCTGCGAAAACGTATCCAGTCTGCTCAGACACCGATCTACATCGTGCACCAGGATCACCACATCTTCGAAGCTGTGGATCCGGTACGAACTCACCTTCGACCGGAAGAACTCTCTTCCCAGCACTGAAGGGAGCCGACCCAATTCGATGGACATCCGAAAATATCTTCGCAACAAGCCGACCGTGTACTCGCGATAAAGCGACAGCTCGGGATTCAACAGCTCTTCCTGACGCGCGCTCATTGCACCCGCTCCGTCCGCACTATCGCTCGCGCCGTTTCAACGCCAATGAACTTTCCCGCTCGCGCCTGCCTGCGCGGGCTCCCCGTACTGGGCTTCGGCAGTTCTGAAACTTTTTTCTTGCAGCCGCCACAATAGATCCAGCAGCTCGCCGATGGCCGCAGCCATAACCCTCCACACCGCTCGCAGATCTTCAATTCCAACGTCACACGTTCTTGCTTCTTTTCTGCCGCTCCGCTCATCACCGAGTCCTTTCAGTTTGTGTAGTCCTTCAACTTGTTTTCTGCGCCCTTGAACTTTCAATCGCATCATGGCCAATTACCGGCACGGCAACATGGTGCGGGAAAATCGATCAACGGTGTTGCTTTGAGAGGGCTCGGCTTCAGCCGTGCCGTGAGCGACCCAAAGAACCTTGGGCTTTAGCCCCTGAGGTTCAGTCGTTGAGCCGACAACAACCTTGTCCCCTTCCCGCAAGCTTCCCGTCATGGCCACGATTTCAGCCGTGCCAATCCCTTCCTCAAGAAGCCCTCACACCCAAAAACAAAAAGCCCTGCGTCGGCACTCCAGGATCGAAATCTCCCGGACTCCCAACGCAGGGCTCGTTTCTCTTACGATGGCCTGCTCTGCTATTTAATTGTTCGCTTCACTACTTCACCGCGCGCTGCTCCGGCTTTTTTCGGAAGTATCCTTCCTCGTATCCCGACTTCAGCACCCGCCCGTTCTGCACTACCACGCTCAACCTTCCACTGAATCCCAGGTTCAGCAGCAGCTTTTCCATCGCTGCCGACAGCACCTCCGCCTCCTGCACCTTCCTCCGGAATTCCACGAAACTGCGTTCCCCGTCCGAGACATGCTCCATACTCCTCCGCCCCAGGCCGCATTAACTATAAGCTATTCTTACTTCAACAAATATATCTGCTATCGACGCGCGTGTCAACACTTTTATTTCCTTTGCGTTATTAGACTTGCACACCATATATCCATCTGATATTCTATTTTCCATGAAATTCAAAGCCCTTCAGGAAAATCTTCGCAAGACCATCCGCGCCCGCATCGAAGACGGCGATCTCACCGGACTCAAGCTCGCCCAGCAGACCGGGTTCCAGCAGGCCCACATCTCCAATTTCTTGAACTCCAAGCGATCGCTTAGCCTCGAGGGCATGGACAAGGTCTTGCAGGTGCAGCACCTCTCTGTCCTGGATCTTCTCGACCCCGCTGAGATCAATAAGCGCGCCAGCATTCTCCCTCCGTCGCAGGACGAATTCGAGGACGTGCTCTTGACCGAAGGCGCCATCGCTGCCGGCGACCCGCTCATCACCAGCGAGAACGTCAAAGATATTCTGAAGTTCAAGAAGAGCTTTCTCCGCCGCCTGCGCCCCGCCCAGGAGACTCTGCGCGACGATTGGCATCGCTTCGTCCTCGTCAAAGTGGACGCCCGCGACGGCATGAGCATGTATCCCCGCCTTCTTCCCGGCGCCACCGTTCTCATTGATCGCCATTACAACTCGCTCGCGCCCTACCGCAAGAATGAGCAGAACATGTACGCAGTCCGCAAAGACGGCGGCTGCACCGTGAAGTATGTCGAGATGGCGGAAAACAGCCTGGTCCTACGCCCCCACAACCAGTCATATCCGGTCTCACTGCTTCCAATCGAGGACGGCAAGACCTTTTCCGATTACATCGTCGGCCGCATCTGCCACGTCGCCATCGAGACTTAATAATCGGACGCCCAACGCAATATTGCCGGCGTCCACCACGATTGTCATCCAGAGCGCCTCACCTCTGTCGCAAATGATCTTGCGGTAGGCGCTCTGCAATAGATCCGCACCGTAGAGCGCTGTACCCTAAATCATTCTTTGTGAACCTTTGTGTCCTTCGCGCCTTTGTGGTTCAAGATTCTGTCCTTGCCTTACGAGAAACCAAAAACGAGAAACGAGAAACCGGTTTTTGTCTAAAATGTTCTTGCCATTGAAATTCTCACCGGAGGCACCATGGATAGCCCTAATCTCCCCATCACCATTCCCGGCTCGCGGCGCAATGAAGACATCGCTCTCGACCTCATGAAGTTCGTTACCGCGCATACCGATTACAGCAAGACCACCGCCGTCGGATTCCAGCAAGCCGGTGGCGCTAAGGCCCAGGATCAAGCCGACAAGCTCCTCGACCTCTACACCCGCTGCCTTCACGCTGTAGAAGGCAAACACAAATAGACTTCGCAAATAAAAAAGCCGCGGCATTTAGCCGCGGCTTTTGCAATTCAACTCTATTACCGGCGCTTCTTCGAACTCTTCTTCTTGGCCGAGCTGCCCTTCGACTTGTTTCCGCTCTTCTTAGCGGTTGACTTGGAAGACCTGGAAGCTGACTTCTTCGCCGCGCTCTTCTTCGCCTTTCCACCGCCACTCTTCTTGCTTGCCGATTTCTTTTTAGCCGGCGATTTCTTCTTTGCGGTCGGGCGCGCCGCCGACTTCTTCGCGCCAGCTTTGGCCGAAGCTTTCTTCTTCGCGGCTTTCTTTGCCGGCGCTTTCTTCTTCGCCGCCTTCGGACGTGCTGCCGGCTTGGCCGCTTCGCTTGGGGTGCTCGGTGCCGCTTCTCCGGCTCCGCCACCGCCCGGACGGCCTGCTGGCGGCATCTCCTCGTCTTCTTCGTCCATCATCTCATCTTCGGTCGCAGCAGCACCCCGGCTTAACGACTCTTCTTCTTCTTCGTCGTACTCGTCTTCAATGCCGTCGCTGTAGGTAGCGTCGCCGTAGTCATCGGATTCGTCATCATTGCCTGCGTAAAGAGTCTCATCGTAGAAGGCCATCTTTTTCCTCCTGAAATTTCGCGCATCCCCAGTTCGCTACTGACCGCTAAAATCGATCTTGGCTGCGCTTTTGACCAAGAGCGATATAGTACCAGTGAAGATACTGCTGTCAACCGCTCTTAGGCAAATCAGCGTGATCCCAGCCAGCAACTCAGTTTCTTGGATGCATCATTCCTTCACCACAAGAACATCTCCGGGATGAAGATTTTCTGACGCTCTCCGGTTGTATTTATGCAGCGCCGCCACGGTTGTGTTGTACCTGTTCGCGATGCTAGTCAGCGTCTCGCCCTCCTTCACGGTGTGCGTCTTCTTGCCTTCAGCGGAGGCTTTCGCCACTGTCTTTGACGACTTGCCACTCTTCTTTTTTGCCCCGCCTGAATTCGCCGCCACCTCAGCTTCGCCCCGACCACCGGCTACCGGCTTGTAGATCAGGAGTCCCCGACCCGCCCGTAAGCTATTTCCTTTCAGATGGTTCCACTTGCGGACCTTTTCCGGCGGAACGCCGAAATCGTCCGCCACGGACAGCACAGTGTCTCCTTTTCGCACCTTATAGTGGGTCGCGTGTTTTGAAAAGCTTCCTGTGCCCTCTACTGGTTTTTTGCCGGAAGTCACAGGAATCACCAGCCTGCTGTTGGCAACCAGATCCTCGGATTCAAGGTTGTTCACCTCGGTGATGGCCTTCTCAGTCGTTCGATATTTCTTCGCTACCCCGCCCAGTGTCTCCCCCGGCGACACTTTGTGATATCGCCACAACACACGCTTGTCTTCCGGGATAGCCGCCATCGCCGTCTGAAATTTATCTCGGGTCCCGGCCGGCAGTTTCAATTCGAACTCCGCATCCTTCGGCGTCACCATTCGCAGCAGACTGGGATTCAATTCCGCCAGCGTCTCCACCGGAGCATCCACAGCCTCCGCCACTAGCCGCAGATCAACCGCATAATCTACTTTCACCGTATCGATGGACTGCGTCGGCTCGGTCTCTCCTTCAGTCAGCCCATACTGCGCAGGATTCTTCGCCATGATCGTCATCGCGACGATGATGGGCACATAATTCTTCGTCTCCAGCGGCAGCACATTGCGCTTGTACAGCTCCCAGAAGTCCGCATATCCGGTGCGTTGCACCGCGCGCTGCACATTTCCCGCGCCCGAGTTGTACGCCGCCATCGCCAGGTACCAATCTCCAAACTGGTTGTAGAGGTCTTTCAGGTACTTCGCCGCCGCTCGCGTTGATTTCTCCGGATCCTGCCGATCGTCCACCCACCAGTTGCGTTGCAATCCATACCCGGGCGCGGTGTAGTGCATGAACTGCCACATTCCTCGCGCGCCCACCTTTGAAAGTGCCAGCGGATGAAATCCAGATTCCGCTTGTGCCAGGTAGATAAGGTCCTGCGGGACGCCTTCTTCTTTCAGCGTGCGACGTATCATCTCCTGATAACGTCCCGCCCTGTGTGACGCATTGATGAAAGTCCCGCGCCCTCGTGTCGAAAAGAAATTGATATATCCCGCTACATAATCGTTGATCACCAGCGGCAGGTCAGACCGCGTCAATCGCAACTCCGCCTCCGCCCGCGCCTTCAGCGCCGGATCCACCGGAAACGTCACATCATTCGCTTCATCGATCGGCGCGGGTTCCGCTTTCTGTTCTGAGAAACCGTCTCCCTCTTTCAGCGCCACCATCTCCAGGCTGTGAATGCCGTCCACGATCTTGTCGAACTCGCGCTGCAATCTTTCGTCCGACCGGACATCCACGGGCCCTTGCATCAGCACATTTACTGCGCGATCGAAATTTGCCTTCGCTGCCTCCAAGTGGCCCGATGTGTAATTGACCTGCCCCGCCTGATACTCCTGCTCCGCCTGCTTGATCATCCCTTCCACCGGATCAGATTTTGGGATCGGCTTCCCCTCCACGACTTTGGGGACTTCAGCTTTAGGAGTCACCTGCGGAATCGACGGCGCCAGCGCACCAGCAGGAGGACTCACTTTGCTCGGCTTCGGATTGCTCGACTCACAACCAGTGCTGAAAAGAATCACCGCCATAATTGGCGCTAGAAAAAAGTGCCGCTTGAAAAAATGCCGCTTAAGAAATATGAAGACAGTGTTTGTATTCAATCATTCACCTTATCTAGCTGTCACCCCGACCGGGGCGAAGCGGAGTAGAGGGGCAATGCTCTTGGTGTTGCTGTTGCCTTGCTCTTGGTGTTGCTGTTGCCTTGCTCTTGCCTTTGCTTTTGCCTTTGCTTTTGCTCTTGCCTTTGCTTTTGTGCTTGCTCTTGGTTTTGCTTTTCAAAATCGAAACGCGAAACTTGAAACTCGAAACTGACTTTCTGTCATCCTGAGCGCCTTGTTTCTGGCGCGAAGGATCTTGCGTTCATTCTTCTGCAAGCCATCTCCCGTAACCCCGCACATTTCGACCGCCCCATCGGGGCGGAATGTCTATAGCAAACCAACATAATCAATCATCCGAGCCCCAGCGGGGCGAACGCAGTTTGCACCCACCAAAGAAAACCACCTTCGCCTTCTTTGTGCCCCTTTGTGCATCTTCGTGCCTTTGTGGTTCAAAATCTTGATCTTGGTCTTGACTTTGAACTTCCTTGCGAACCTTTGCGACCTTTGCGGTTAAAGCTTTCCGGCGGCTATGCTCTCCGTAAAGCCTGCTCCAAGTCCGCGATCAGATCCCCGCAGCTCTCGATGCCCACCGAGAGTCTCACCGTTGCCGGCGAAACATCCAACAGCTTCAATCGCTCTTTCGAACAATTCACATGAGATGCCAGCACCGGATAAGACACTGTCGACTCAACTCCACCTAGACTCGTAGCCAAGTACCACAATTTCAAGCTGTTGATGAACCGCTCCGCAGACTTGCCGCCGCCCTTAATCTCGATTGAGACCATCATTCCGAAATCGCGCATTTGTTTCTTCGCGATCTCGTGGCCCTCGTTCTCTTCAAATCCCGGAAACATCACCCGTGAGATCTTCTTATGTCCGCGCAAATGTTGGGCAATGCACTTCGCGTTTTGCGACGCCTTCTCCACCCGCACTTCCAGCGTCTTCAGTCCGCGAAGCAATAAGTATGACGCGCCCGGATCCAGCACCCCGCCCGTCGTTACTGACATGTCTCGCATTTTTGCTACCAGCGTCTTGTCTCCCGACACCACTGCGCCAGCCGTCAAATCGCTGTGCCCACCCAGATATTTCGTCGCCGAATGCAGCGCCACATCGCATCCCAACTCCAACGGACGTTGCAGGATCGGAGTCGCAAAAGTGTTATCGGCAATTACGGTCGCCCCAAATTTGTGGCCCACCTTCGCCGCCGCGGCCAGATCGATGCACCTCAGCGTCGGGTTCGTCGGCGTCTCCAGAAACAGAAGCTTGGTCTTTTTCGAGCAGTATCGCTCTAATCTTTCCATCTCGCCATAAGGCACGAAGGTCGTCTTGATCCCAAGCTTGCCAAGCACAACATCGAACAGTTTGATCGTCCCACCATACACATCCAGCATGGAGACGATCTCATCCCCTTGTCCGCACACCGCCAGCACCGCCGCCAATAACGCCGACGTGCCGCTCGAAGTCACCACGCACCCGCTGCCGCCCTCCAGCGCCGCAATTTTTTCTTCCGCTGCCGCCGTCGTTGGGTTCGCATTGCGGGTGTAGTAATAGTCAGACGACTTTCCCGTCACAATGTCACGCAGGTAATCAACATTTGGCAGGGCAAACACCGAGGTCTGCGCAATGTCCGTCGTCAGCGACGCCGCTCTCCCATGCCGATTTTCTCCCGCATGGACACACCTCGTCCCAACACTGAGTGCATCGGCGCTACTTTTCTCGCTCCGTCTCCCGCGCTTGCTCTTTTCCGACGCCATGCGAGTCAGTATACCTCTGGGCTCTTCATCCCGAACGGACGTGACGGACCCCTTTCACTCTGCAACCTAATGGCAATCACCTCAACTCCACCCAAAGCCTCATCCGTGCAAATCCGTGCCCTCCGTGAAATCCGTGGCAAAGCTTTTGCTTTTGCTTTTGCCTTTGCTTTCCATCCGAATAATCCGTCTTTTATCCGCGGTTAGGGCTTTTGACTTTAACTAGAAACGAGAAACCAGAAACGAGAAACCGCATTAAAAAAGCCCCGACTCTCGCCGGGGCTTCTGACTACTGACTACTAGCTACTGACTACTACCCGCGCCTACCAGGTCAATTTCAACGCAAACTGGAACTGTCTCGGATCGAATGACGCGGTCGGAATACTGTGATATTTGCTTCCGGCCTTCTGGTTGAACGAATTCACGTCGGTAAAGAACGGTGACGCCGCGGCTTCGTTGTTGCGATTGAGGAGGTTGAAACCTTCGCTGATCACCACCAGGTTCATCCGCTCGGTCACGTGGAACATGCGGCTCACGCGTAGATCCACCGCCGAATACGGCGTGGTGATTCCCGCATTACGCGCCAGGTTCCCTGCCGGGAAACAAGCGCAGGTCGGATCGAAGTCCGGGGGCTTCAGCAATCCATTCGCGCCAACATTCGGACGGTCAGTCTGGCTCGACTGGTCATTGTTCGTGTCAGCATTCGTAAGGATATTGAACGGACGTCCCGACGAGAATTCAACCACTGGGGCAACCGTGAAGTCCGCGAATATCTTTGTAAATGTATTGGAGGAACCACGCCAGGCCGCGGGGGAGGTCACAACACTGGTGAACACAAACCGGTGGCGCTGATCGAACAACGAATCGGACCGCTCGGCCGCTACGTTGCGATTGTCCTGCGGAAGCAACAGCGTTTGCAGGTCAGACGAGTCGTCGATCGAATGTCCCCACGTGTATGACGCTAGGAATTGGAAATTGCGGCTGAATCGTTTTTTGAAATCTACGTTCAGCGCAGTGTAATCGGACGTGCCCGTAGAAGTCTGCGCATCCACCGATCCGAATGGCGAGAGCACTCCGGGTGTACGCAAAGTCCCTGCGAGCAATCCGTTCACTGCCGTCGGGTTCAGTCCCGTAAGCGCCTGGAAGAGGAAATAATTCGGCGCATTCGGACGGAAGAAGTTGGCCGCTGCCGGTGCGACCACTTTTCCATTTGGCCCTTGCACGATGAATCCCGGCACGATGTTCACGAACGTCTGTCCCCCACTGGTGAATGAACTGCCCGGAATGCAGGGGCCGCCGTTGCATCCGGTGGCGGTGGTTGGAAACGCACCAATCAGATATGCCTGTGTTCCGTTGATCGGATTCACATTGTTGGAGAACCGTTTGTAGTTCGCCAGCAACAGGCCGTTATCAGGCGCATTGATGTCGATCGGACGCGGCAGATGCCGTGTTCCCACCCATAGCCCGCCGACACTGACTGAGAAATCATCGGAGAACTGATGTTCAAAGCTCACGCTGCCCTGATTGGCATACGCAAACTGAAAGTCCTTTGTCACCGGCAGCGTGAACGGCAGCACCGTACCGAATCCGGGGAACGTCTGGGGATCGAAACGCTGACGTCCAAACTGATAGTTTGCACTCGCCGCCACGCCCGGAGTCACAACGCCCGCGGGACAAATTGCCGTTGGCGCCCTACCCGGAACGCACACTGTACCTTGGAAGATTTGCACTGCATTTAGCAGCTGGTTCTGCGCGGGTGATCCGCCCACTGAAACCAACTGTTGCTGCTGCGCTGCATCCGCGATATCGGAATTGAATGCTACCGCCGCCAGCGGATGGTCATAGAACAAGCCGTATGCTCCGCGGAACACGGTCTTGCCATCGCTCCACGGGTCCCATGCGATCGCTAGTCTCGGTGCAAAATTATTCTTGTCACGCGGGAAGCCCTGCTGCACACCCATCGCGTCCTGCGCGGCCAGAATATTCGCTGCGCTCAGCACCGTTCCCGTAAGCGGATCGGTGAATCCCACCGGAGCGATTTGCTGTGTCAGTTCAAAGTCATATCGCACGCCATAGTTGATGACAATGTTCTTCTTGATTTGCCATGCGTCCTGCCAGAAGACGGACATCGGCTTGTTACCCAACGAACTTGCAGGATTGCCAAACCCTTGGATGTAGGTCGAAGGAAATCCCAGCCCATACGATTGCACTGGAGTGAAATCGGGAGCGTTCACGAAGGCGGCGCCCAGTAGTGACGATGCGCTGGTGGCGCCAAAATTAAACAGCCCCGCGAAATTCAACTCAAAGGTTGCATCAACGTTGATCCAGTTGAAGTCACCGCCGAATTTCATGCTGTGATGGCCCGTGATCCAGCTCACGCTGTCGCGGAACTGGTAACGTGTTTCCACGCGATGCACCGGCGAAAACAATTCCCGTCCCAGGAACGCTGTTCCAGCGATGTTGTCCGCTACGGCATCTCCGTTCTGCGAGCTAAACGCGGCTGACCGCCGTCCGTAATTGAAGTTCGCTTCATTTATCAAATGCGACGTGAATGTGGACGTCAATCCGCCCAATGCCGACCAATCCCGGAATTGCTGCACTCCGGTTCGCGATACGTCGTTCTGTCCCAATGATTGGTTCTGCGATTCCACCTGCAACCCATTCGAGAGGTTTGTGTTGAACCCCACGCGCGTCGTCAAAGTGTGTCTGTCGTTGAAGCGGTGATCGCCTCGGATCGAGCTGAACGTCGTCCCTTCCGACACCGGAAAGATCTTTTGCAATTGCGACAGCGGACGAAACGCGATCGGCAAACCGGCCGCATTCATGGTTCCCGATGGCACCGGCGCTCCGCTCAGCAGAAATCTGGGGCCGATCACTTGCCCGGCTGCAATACCGCCCACGCCAGGGCTGATCAACGATGATGTCCCATTGAGAGCCGTGCCGCCGCCAGCCGAAGCCAATGTCGCGTATCCAATCGCGCCTTGAACTATTGCCGTCTGCTGTGCGCCTGCCGGCAGACCCGCCGCTTGTTGCAGCAGTCCTCCAACAAATGCTGCCTGCTGCGGGGTGATGTTGTTATAGACATTCGTGAACGGTAGAAACGGCGCGCCGATAGTCAAGGAGCCAGTCAGGTCTTTCGATACATTAGTTGTAAAGAATCCCGACTCCTGCCTTCTGCGCTGCTCAAACGATCCAAAGAAAAAGGTCTTGTCTTTCACGATTGGCCCGCCCAGCGTCATGCCGTATTGCGTGCGCGTGAAGGGAGCATCGGGAACCGGCGCGAATGCGTTCTGCGCTTGGAAGCTCTTGTGACGCAAGAAGCCGAAAACATCGCCGTGCAGATCATTCGAGCCTCCCTTTGACACCACGTTGACCACGCCGCCGGACGCTCTTCCGTACTCCGCAGCATAGGAATTCGTAATTACCTGGAACTCCTGCACGGCCTCTTGACTCAAGGTGGAACGCGCTGCATTGATTGATGTGTCTGTGTTATCCGCGCCGTCAACTTGCACCAGCGTCGAACGTCCTCTTTGTCCGCCGATATTCAATCCAGACGTAGGCGCCGGGCCGATTGTGCGCCCATGGTCTCGGTCCACGGTTGAACTCGTCAATGCGAATGACAGGTAGCTGCGCTCATTGATCGGAAGGTTCTCGATCCGCTGTTGATCGATCGTGTTGGACACTGCTGTGCGAGAGGTCTCTACCAGTTCGCCCGCCGCGCTGACTGTCACATCTGTCGACGACGACGCCAGCTTCAATCCGATCGGCAATTCCGCACTCTGCCCGATCGTCAGCCGCACATCTTTTGCAGTCAGCTTTGCGAACCCCGCGCCTTGCACCGTCATCGTGTAGTTTCCCGGCGGAAGCAGCGCGAAAAGGTATTCGCCTTGCCCGTTGCTCTGCACTGTGCGCTCAATATTTCGCGAGTCGTCGCGCACGGTTATGGTTGCATTCGGCACCGCTGCGCCGCTCGGGTCCTTCACCGTCCCGTGCAGATCAGCACTAGAGGTGTTCTGCGCCATCGCGCTCATTACCAGCATCAACATCGCCAAAATCGCACACGCCAAGTTCACAATTCGCTTCATGGGCTGCACCTTTTTAACTTCATTACCGGATTTCTGCCCCCGGCTGGCATCGTGATCTATCACAAGTGGATCGCCAACAAATTTGAGACCGGTATTAAATGAATGAATGTTCCTTCAGTGCAAGATCAAAGACTTCTCGAACTCAAAAATCAATTGTGGATTTTAGAATTTCTTTTGATCGCACTCTTTGCGACTCGTCTGGGCAGGAGATGCCCTCGCCGGTCATCCATGAACAAGGAATCCGGAATTTCTACATCACTTACCCACCCCAAAGCAAGAAGTAAGTGCAACAAATAAAAAGGGGTTAGGTGCTTTAGCTGGTTCTCTCTTTGCGCGACAGTTGAAATGAATCGCGTTCACCCGCTCTACATAAGTCTGAAACGCTCTTCCGCACTGAATGAAGCCTCAGTCATAACTACCCCACTCTCACAAGACTCTGTCACCCCGACCGGAGCGCAGCCGGGCCCCCATCACGCGAAGCGTGATGGGGGGAAGCGGAGTGGAGGGGCAATGCATTTGCATCTGCATTTGCTTTTGCATCTGCATTTGACTTTGCTCTTGCTTGTGACTTTGACTTCGACTTCGAAACCCGAAACTCGAAACTCGAAACTGGCCACTGCCCACTACCCACTATCCACCGACCTTCGTCCCCCACCGCTCTCCATCAGCCATCCGCACTCCCCAGGCCATCTTTGGAGTGTTATGTGCGATCCCGAACCTGCCTCTTGCATCCAGCAGGATGATCCCTCCATGTCCGTTCAATCGCTTCTCGAGTTGCGCGATCGATTCATCTGCCGACGTCTGCGGGTCTTTGCCTGCAGCCACCTTGTCCGCTGCCGATTTTGCCAATACCAGTTTCATGATCGGCTCTCCCCATCCCGTACATGACGCGGCCGCGCTCAAATTGTCCGCATAACACCCGCATCCGATCAGCGACGAATCACCCACTCGCCCCGGCTCCTTATTCAACGTCCCGCCCGTCGACGTTGCTCCTGCGATATTCCCATTCACATCCATCGCCACGGCGCCCACAGTGTCGTGCGAATTCTCCGGCCCGGCAAATGTTGTGTCCACGCCGCCCGCGGCGATCATCGCCTTGAATTCCCGCAGACGCACCACCTCGCGCTCGATCACCAGTTCGCTGTTGTCGATCAACTTCATCCCATGTTCCACAGCAAATCGTTCCGCTCCCTCGCCTACGAAATACACATGCGGACTCTTCTCCAGAACCAATCGCGACAACCTGATCGCGCTCTTCACCCGCTCCACTCCGCCCACGCCCCCGGCCCGCATCGTCGCGCCATCCATGATGAGCGCATCCATCTGCACGCGGCCATCACGCGTCAGGAAACTTCCTCTGCCCGCATCGAAGGTGTCGTCTTCCTCCAGCACCACCACCGCACTCTCAACGGCATCCAACGCCGACCCGCCGCCTTCCAGCACCTTCCACCCCGCCGCTAACGCATTCCGCACCCCGCGCTCATGCGCCGCGACAACATCATCCGGCATCGCCCACGCACCACCATGGACAACCAGTATTGGGCTTCGATTTCCCTCTTTATTGCTACCATTCGGAGAACTATTTGGATTTGTCAGACTCCACTCCCATCTTTCAAACTCTTTCACCCCGACCGCAGCGCAGCGGAGTGGACGGGCAATGCCCGTGCATCGCTTTTTCCATTGCCATTGCTCGTGCTCTTGAAACTTGAAACGCGAAACTCGAAACTGATTTTGTCATCCTGAGCGCCTTGCTTCTGGCGCGAAGTTGACGCGTTAAGCGGGCGTCCGAGCCCGCTGCGGAAATCCCGAGCGTTAGCGAGGGAACTCGCTTGTCCATCCTGCGTTTGGCGATTTCACGGATGCGTGTATCCACGAAATCACGAACTTTGAACTTTATTACTCGGAAGTTGAGGATGTAAAGGAAGGAAAGTACTTCTTCGCTGGTTCAGGCTTTTGCTCTTGATCCGCGTCATCCGCGTTCATCCGCGCCAAAGATTTTGACTTTCACCTTGTTGATTTCTTTGTGGCGCTTCGTGTCTCTTCGTGTTCTTAGTGGTTCAAGATTTTGATCTTACTTTGCGTACTCCGCGTCCTCTGCGGTTCGCTCGCCCTACTCTGTCCCCTCGATCGCCCGCTCCATCGCGCTCGTCTGCTGATACGTGTACGCGATCCTGTGGATCACCGTGATTGTAGAAATCACCGCCAAGACCCACAACACCGGCGCCATCGCATTGAACTTTTCAAACAACGCGCCAATGATGATCAGCACAATCCGCTCCGGACGCTCCATGAAACCGACCTTGCAAGTCCCGATCAGCGACTCCGCTCTTGCCCGCGTGTAACTCACCATCACCGAACTCACCATCACAAACGCCACCAGACCGATGTAAAAAAACCTGTTCGCTCGGGCGTAATAGACGAGCAAGCCAAAAAACAGCGCGACATCGCTATACCGGTCGATCACCGAATCGAAAAACGCTCCGAACACGGTTACCTGGTTCGTCGCCCGAGCCACGCGCCCGTCCACCATGTCGAAGATTCCCGCGCCGATGATCACCAGCCCCGCGTACAGGAACATCCGCCAGTGCTCTTCGCCCGACGCATATCCAAACAGCACCGCAGCCACCACATTTATGAGAAGCCCCATGAATGTCAGCACGTTCGGCGATATGCGCGTCAACGCGAGCCCGCGCACGATCGCGTACAACAACACGCTACATGCCTTCCCAAATGATCGCGTCCAACTCATATCTGATGCCCGTGTGGCACAGCCGCCCTCGGCTGCGCGCTTTTGTAAGCTCTATGGATTTGTCATCCAGAGCGCCTTGTTTCTGGCGCGAAGGATCTTGTGCTTAGCGACGGCACTGATTGCCTTTTTCCGCCCAGCTATTTCGATCTTACATCCCGAGCGCAGCGAGGGACCCCTATCACTCTGGAAGATCGCTGCCCTTGCCGAACTCTGTCATCCCGACCGAAGCGCAGCGGAGTGGAGGGACAACGCCTTTGCTCTTGCTCTTGCCTTTGCTCTTGCTCTTGCCTTTGCTCTTGCTTTTGCCTTTGCTAAAAGCTGACAGCTGATAGCTGACAGCTAGCCCTTCTCATCATGTATCGTCAACAGCTTCAACACTTCCAGCTCCCGACTTCCTCCCGGCGTCACCACCATCGCGGTCTCGCCGACTTTCTTGCCTACCAGCGCCCGCCCGATCGGCGACGTCGTCGATATCAATCCTTTCGTCACATCTGTTTCTTCACTCGTCACCAGCTTGTAAACGATCTCCTCGTCCTTGGTGTTGTCATACACCGTGACCGTGGCCCCAAACGCAACTCTGTCCTTGGGGATATTGGTCATGTTCACCATCGCCAGTTCGCCCACTCGCTTCTTGAGCTGTCCTAATCGTGCATTGACGAAGACCTGCCGCTGTTTCGCCATGTGGTACTCGGCGTTCTCGCTCAGATCACCCAGGGCCGCCGCCTTCTTTATTTCTCTAGGCAGTTCGTTCGTGAGTTCGTATTCGAGTGCTTTGATCTCTTCTTCTAATTTCTTCTTAATTTTTTCAGGCATTTACCGGGTTCCGCCTTTAGCCATCGATTATAGCGTGCTGAGTTTGGAGGACACAGAACCCTGTTGTTTCTCATCCCGGAGAGCAGCAACGGATCCTTATCACCTTGGCAATGTTGCGGCCCCACCAACCACAAATGTTCTGCCCCCTAAACGCTGTCACCCCGACCGGAGCGCAGCGGAGTGGCGGGGCAATGCCTTTGCTCTTGCTCGTGCCTTTGCTCTTGCTAACATCTAAATGCTAAGTGCTGTCTGCTAAATGCTGCCCCATCCCGCGACGCAAGTAGGCGCACTATCCCCGTTTGACGGCCTCTCCCGCATACGTTACAATTTAGTTAAGTCTCCCCTGCGCACCCGCGGTCTGCGGAAGGTCAAAAATGCTTATGTCGACTGAATTCAACTTCCAAATAGGCGATAAGGTCGTTTATCCCAACCATGGCGTCGGCATCAT
>JAOAPL010000238.1 GCA_025462925.1 Acidobacteriaceae bacterium | reverse complement strand
TTATTCAGAAGGACCGCATCGCCGCAGCTGCATGTTTTCTTCCGCTCAGCATGAACCCGGTGCTTTCAAACCAAATGGGAACGCGGCATCGGGCGGCCATCGGTATCACGGAAGAAACGGATGCGATCGCCATCATCACCTCTGAGGAGACCGGGCAGATCTCTTTGGCGCAGGCCGGTCACATCGACCGCGACATGTCCGTGGAGCAATTGCGCGAGCGGCTAAGCAGTCTTCTCCACCGCTTTGTGCCCGCAACGACTCTTCCCAGCCACATCACTGAAACAGGCGATCCGGAATCTGCCTTGGGCAAGGCTCCGGGGGTGAAGGGTTGAAGCGCAACAATTTTTTTAACCGGTTTGTCTTTCACAATCTCGGATTGAAGATTGTCTCCTTGTCCATCGCAGTTCTGTTATGGGTGGCGATCGCCAGCGCCCCACGCGCGGAAGTAGGATTCAATGTTCCCATTGAATTTCTTAACATCCCTGACGGGCTCGAAATCAATTCAGATTCCACTTCGCAGGCGCAGGTCAGATTGCGCGGCCCCGACCGCGCGGTAAGACGGATTCAGCCCGAGGACTTGCATCTGGTGATCGACACCGCCTCTCTCGCCAAAGTGCAACCGGGCGAGCGCACCTTCGAGCTGATGTCCGGTAAGCTCAATCTTCCTGCCGGGGTGGAAGTGGTGCAGATCGTTCCTTCGTCAGTGCATTTAAGTTTCGACCGGCGCGCATATCGAAATCTTGAAGTGCACGCGCGGGTGCTGGGAAGCTTTGCGCCGGGATACAAGATTGCAAACGTGGAAACTGATCCCGCCAAAGTCGCTGTGGTGGGCCCGGAAAAACGCGTGAACGCTGTGGATGCGGCGCTCACGGATCCTATCGACGCCAGCGGAGTGATGGGCAAGCAAACATTTCTAGCCATGCCCTACGTGCAAGATCCACTGGTGCGGCTGGCGCGGCCCACAACTATTCGCGTGACCGTGCTGACAGAGAAAACCAAGTAGAATCAAGAAACGTTTTTCGGAGAGTGGATTGAGAAAACTTTTTGGGACAGATGGAATTCGCGGTGTTGCCGGCCAGTATCCCTTAGATTCGGCGACGACCTACCTGATCGGCAGCGCGCTCGCTCATCACCTGGGCGGAGTCAATGGGAAGGTGCGCGTTGTGATTGGACAGGACACCCGCGAATCCAGCGGCTGGATCGCCGATACACTCACCGCTGGATTGGAGTCCGCAGGAGCGGAAGTGCAAAGCGCTGGCGTAGTAACCACTCCCGCAATCGCTTACCTTGCACGCACAGAAAAGTTTTCCGCAGGCGTGGTGATCTCCGCTTCACATAATCCGTGGCAGGACAACGGCATCAAGATCTTCGGTCATGATGGATTCAAACTTGCCGACCAGACGGAACTCGAGATCGAGCGCGAGATCTTTAGCCAGCTAGAAAGCAATAAGACTGCGCACGGAATTGCCAAAGGCCGGTCGCTGCCGGGCGAACACAAGTTGGCTGAAACGTACGAACGATGGCTGAAGGAATCCGTGAATGCGACCGATTTTAGTCGGCTGAAAGTGGTCGCAGATTGCGCGAACGGTGCGGCCAGCAATGTTGCTCCGGAGTTGTTCCGACTCTGCAACATCAATGCCAGCTTCACACATTGCTCTCCTACTGGCCGCAACATCAATGAGAAGTGCGGGGCGCTGCATCCGGAGATCGTGGCCGCTGAGGTGGTTTCTCGCAAAGCCGACATCGGCGTCTGCTTCGACGGCGATGCCGACCGCGCACTGTTTTCCGATTGCGCCGGCAACGTGATCAATGGCGACGCTGTCCTTCTGCTGATCGCTCGCGAGATGAAATCCCGCAATAAATTGAAAGCAGACACGGTCGTTGCGACCACGATGTCGAACATGGGACTCGAGGCCGCGCTGAAGCGATCAGGCATCAAAATGCTGCGCGCTCCCGTCGGCGATAAATACGTTCTGGAAGAAATGCACAAGACGGGAGCTGTGCTGGGCGGTGAGCAGTCCGGACACATCATCTTCTCCGATTGCGCCACCACCGGCGACGGCCTGATGACTGCGCTGAAAGTCCTGGAAGTTGTGGCCAAGAGCGGGAAATCACTCGCCGAATTGGTCAGCGACCTCAAAGTTTTCCCGCAAGTGATCAAGAATGTCCGCGTACGTGAGAAGAAGCCGCTCGACCAGATACCCGAAGTTGCCAGCGCCATCAAAACCGCAGAGCAGGATTTAAAAGACGAAGGCCGCGTCGTGGTGCGTTACTCCGGGACGGAGGCGCTGTGTCGGGTGATGATCGAGGCGGCCTCGGCAGAGAAGATGCAGAAGCACGCCGATGCGATTGCAGGGGCGATGCAGAAGGTGCTGGGCACTTAGCAAGGCAAGTATGTTCGAGAAATACACCGAGGCAAGCAGGAGCGCAGTTTTCTTTGCGCGGCACGAAGCCACTACCGCCGGACACAATCAAATCTCACCTGAACATCTACTTCTGGGCATGCTGCACGACGAGGGGACTCGACTCGAGCAGCTCTTCCAATTGCGGCAGCACGAACCGAGAATCCGCCAACAATTTTACGAATTCCATCCGCAGCGCGAGCCACTTCCTGGCAATCAAGATCTTCCATTAACTAACCAGTGCATGTACGTGCTGGCGCACGCAGCCGAGGAAGCTTGCCTGCTGTGCGACAAGTGCATTGATGCTGAGCACCTCTTGCTGGGAATTCTCCGGATTCCTGATCTCACCGCCACACACTGCTTGAATGATCTCGGACTGACGATTGAGCACGCTCGACGGGTTGTGCGATCGAATCCAGTGCCGGAGCGCATTCGGCGGGAGCCAATCACTCCCAAATACACCGGACCGAAAGAATCGAAATGGAATTTGTGGGGATTGGTGTTGCTGGTGCTGTTCGCAATAACAGTGGTCTTGCTTGCGTGGCGGTTGCGCTGAATCTACTCCATGTCCCGCCAGTTCTTCCCCACTCCAACATCCACAACCAGCGGCACACTCAGCGGATAGACATTCTCCATCTTGTCGCAGACAAGCGTCCGCACTTCTTCCACTTCTGCTTCGGGAACTTCAAAGACTAATTCGTCGTGGACTTGAAGCGTCATGCGCGTCTTCAGTTTGCGACGCGTGAGTTCTTCGTCGATGCGGATCATCGCCATCTTGATCAGGTCTGCGGCGGTGCCTTGCAGTGGCGTGTTGACCGAGGTGCGGTCGGCGAAGCCGCGCATGTTGGCGTTCTTGCTGTTGATGTCTGGTATGGGACGCACGCGGCCGAAGAGCGTGCGCACGTATCCGTTCTTTCGCGCTTCGTCGAGAGTGCGGTCAATGAAGTTGCGCACACCGGTGTATTTGGCGAAATAGTTGTCGATGTACGTCTTTGCTTCCTTCGTCTCGATGCCGAGCTGTTGCGAGAGGCCAAACGGTGACAGTACGTAAACGATTCCAAAGTTGACGGCCTTCGCGCGACGGCGATGCTCGGCGTCAATCATCATCGGCGGCACTCCGAAGACCTCAGAAGCCGTGAGCGAGTGGATGTCATCGCCGCGGCGGAAGGCATGCGTGAGCAGCGGATCTTCGGAATAGTGCGCGAGTAGTCGCAGTTCGATCTGCGAGTAGTCGGCGGCGAGCAGGACGTGTCCTGCTTCCGCGATGAATGCTGCGCGAATCTCGCGGCCCTGCTCGGTGCGGATGGGAATGTTCTGCAAATTCGGGTTCGTCGATGAAAGCCGCCCAGTGGCAGTACCGGCTTGATTGAAGGTAGTGTGCAGTCGTCCGGTCTTTGGATTCAGTAACACCGGAAGCGCATCGACATAAGTAGATTTCAATTTTGAAAGCTGCCGATATTCCAGCACCATTCGCGGTACGGGATTGGGATTCGACTGCGCGAGTTCTTCCAAGACATCCACCGCAGTCGAAATGGTTTTTCCCTTCCCGTACTTAATGCGTTTGGGCAGATTCAGTTTGTTGAACAGCACGTCGCCGAGTTGCTTGGGCGAATTGATGTTGAACTCCGTGCCTGCATGCTGGTGGATATCGCGCGCTTTTGCATCGCACTCCGTTGCGAGACGCCGTGACAGAACTCGCAACTGCTCGGTGTCGATCTTTACTCCGGCGTGCTCCATCCGCATCAGCACCGGAACCAGCGGCAGATCGATCTCGCGATAGACGCGCAACAGATCAGCAGCTTCAACCTCTTTGCGCAGCGCAATCGCCAATCGGCCGATCACGTCCGCGGCTTGGGCGAGAGAATCGGAGAGTCCCAGATCGAAGCGGCGCAATGCGAGATCGCGCAGCGAATGGCTGGAGTAGGTTGGATCCAGCAGATAGGAATAGAGCAGCGTGTCATGCTCCACTCCATTCAGCGCCGTGCTGGAAACAGCGGAGCGGTGCAGGGCAGACTTGAGATCGTGAATGGACTTGGTCAGCTTTGCATTCGCTAATGCACCATTAATCCCGTCGGCGATATGCCCGGAGACTTCTATGTTGAACGCCTTGCCCGGCTTGGCGGAGAATCCCAGCTTCGATGCCGGTGCAATCTGCTCGGCGGCTAACGCGCTGGCGAACAAATCACCAGTCGCTTCCGGCTGCTCCGCGATTAGAACATCTTCGTCCTCGTTCCCATTCTTCTTTGTCGCCGAGGCCTTTGCAGGCAATTCGAACGCAACGGCTAATCCAAATTCATTTTGCGCGGCAACGGCAAGAAGTTCCTTCAATTCCTCCGTGCTCTTGAGTTCACCGTAATCAACTTCGCCCATGTCCACGGGCGCGGCGGCGGGCAGCACCGAGCGCAATAGCGTGGTGAACTCGAGTTCCTTGAACAGCGCCTGGCAGGCGGCAACGTCCGGTTCTTGCGCGCGCATCTCTTCCAGATTCAATTCGATGGGGACATCGCAATCGATAGTGACCAGTTGCTTGCTCAGCAGGACCGTCTCGCGATTATTCTGCAGTGATTCGCGATAAGACTTTTTCTCGATCTCCGCGGCGCGGTCGAGCGCCTGCTCCACCGAACCGAATCGCTTGATGATCTCCACTGATCCTTTGTCGCCGATTCCAGGAGCGCCGGGAATGTTGTCGATGGAATCGCCGCGCAACGCCATCACATCGATCACTTGCTTTGGCGGTACGCCGACGATCTCTTCGACTTTCGCAGCATCGCAGATCAAGTTGTCCTTCGGCGGATTGAGGACGCAGATGTGGTCGTTCACCAGTTGCAGCATGTCCTTATCGCTGGAGACGACGAAGACTTCGTGTCCCTGCTCGGCGGCCTGGCGGGCGAGTGTTCCAAGAACGTCATCGGCCTCAAATCCCTGGCTGGAGAGGATGGGAATGCGATACGCCTGAAGCGCGCGGCTGATATACGGCACCTGTTGCGCGAGGTCCGGAGGCATTTCCTTGCGATTGGCTTTGTAGCCGAGGTATTCGATCTTCTGGAACTGCTGCGTCTTGATGTCGAACTTCTGGACGGACGTAAGCCCTTTGGCTTGCTCATCGCGAAACGTGGGGCCGGAGAGGTCGTAAACCGCAGCCAGATATTGTGGCGAAAAATCCTGCCGCAGTTTGTTCAGCATGTTCACGAAAACGTATGTCGCAGCCGTAGGGATACCGGTCTTAGTGGACATCGGCCGCTGCCGCGCCATGGCGTGATAGGCGCGAAAGATAAAGGACATCGCGTCGATCAGAAAGACGCGGTTCTTGTCGCCTGTGTGCGGGCGCAACGCAACCTCTGCCACAGCGGAGTTCTGTGTCGCAGGTTCAGCGGCGGATGGTGACGGGGCGGATTTTTTCTTAGTGGGCAACAGTAAAGTTTAGCAAAACCGGTTCACCACAGAGACACAGAGGCACAGAGAAGGACAAAAGCTTTGGCCGCGGATGAACGTGGATTTCCGCGGATTAAGAAAACAGGGTTGGATAATGGTCCACCCACACGCCTCTTCCTCTGTGCCTCTGTGTCTCTGTGGTGCAGGGCTTTTCACTCTACAAACATGCAATCCCCATACGAAAAGAATCGATATCCTTCCTTGACCGCGTGTTCGTAGGCCCGCAACACCTTTTCCCGTCCGGCGAAGGCGCAGACCAGCATCAGCAGTGTGGATTCCGGTAGATGGAAATTCGTTAGTAGTGAGTCAATCACTTGGAATTGGAATCCGGGATAGATAAAGATATCGGCCTCGCCTGCTCCGGCGATCAGCTTCCCTTGCGATCGTGCAGCTATGAACTCGAGCGTGCGCACGGTAGTTGTTCCCACGGCAACGATGCGGCGGCCCGCAGCTTTGGCGCGATTGATCCTTTCAGCCGCATTGGCAGAGACTTCATACCGCTCGGTGTGTAGCTTATTTTCTTCCACCCGCTCGCGGCGGACAGGTTGGAAGGTGCCTAGTCCCACATGCAGCGTGATCTCCGCGGTTTCGATACCCCGCTTGCGGATCTCTTCCAGAATCTGCGGTGTGAAATGGAGTCCAGCCGTCGGTGCGGCAGCAGATCCACGGTCTTTGGCGAAGACTGTCTGATAGCGCTCGCGATCTTCCGGCGCAACCGCGCGACCAATATACGGCGGCAGCGGAACCTCTCCCAGGCGGTCAAGTTTGGTAAAGAAGTCGCCATTGCGGCTTTGAAACCGCAGCGTACGTTCGCCGAATTCGCCGCGGGCGATGACCGCCGCTTCCAAATCGTGAGCCTCGCCAAAAAACAGCCGCTCGCCAACGCCGATCTTTCTACCCGGACGGACTAGCGCCTCCCACTCGCCGTTTCCAAGTTCTTTGGTGAGCAAGACTTCCACTTGTCCTTGAAGGAATTCTTTGGCGGCCGGGTTCTTCGGGCTGACCGGTTGGGCATGGCTTCCGCTTCGCTTTCCAAATAAGCGAGCAGGAAAGACGCGGGTGTTGTTGAATACCAGCAAATCGTCTTTGCGCAGCAAGGACGGGAGATTACGGAATGCGCGGTCGGCAATTTCCCCGTTTTTCCGGTCTAGGTGCAACATGCGGGAGGCGGCCCGGTCCGCCAGCGGATGCTGGGCGATCCGTTCGGGAGGCAAATCGTAATGAAACTCACTGACTAGCACTTTGCATCATTATAGAGGTGGGGTAAGTTGGCTAAGCCGGACGGAAGAGATGTCAACGGCGGATTTTCAATATCGCAAAATGATTGGACTGTGAGAGAAGCTAGGGTAGGATAGGTGCACCAATGAGAGCGGAATTTCAGCACCGCGAGGATTTAGTCCACTTCGGACGCCTCATGCACCAGCAGGGATTCGTCTCTGCCTGCGACGGTAATCTTTCGGTGCGGCTCGATTCAAACACCGTGCTGGCCACGCCGACATCCGTCAGCAAAGGGATGATGCAGCCCAGTGACATGGTGAAAGTGGACATGCAAGGCAACAAGCTGGAGGGCGAGAAAAACGTCTCCAGTGAAATCGCCATGCACCTAACGATCTACCGCATCCGCCCT
>JAOAPL010000205.1 GCA_025462925.1 Acidobacteriaceae bacterium | reverse complement strand
GATTAAAGGCAGCGATGCTGGAGCTGTTGGATATGTCCCTTATGCCGGCACAGCGCGAGGAGGATGTTCCGGAGAGCAAGCTCTCTCCGGGGTACTTCCTGCGCGTTGAGTACCTGGTCTATCTCGAAGGAATGATGAAGGCAGGTGCGAAATTCGACCTGTTCGCCGACGAGGTGGAAGGACTGCGGGCGTTGCAGTCGGCGCGCGCGGAGTTTGAACGTGAACATCCGGCGTGCAGTGGTTGCGGAACAAATCAATACAGCGCATTCGCAACGCGTTGCCACGCGTGCGGCGCGCAGTTCAAGAGGAGCGCATAGATGGCGACACAAAGAGTTGCGTTCCAAGTCGAGATCGATGACGCCGGCGTAATCCAGGGCTTCAAGAAGATCGGCGATGAGGCGGACAAGCTCGGTGATCGCGGCAAGAAAACCTTTGAGATGCTCTCGAAGCAGCAGAAGCAGGCTCGCGAGGCCAGCATGCTGCTGAGCAATACTCTTGGTGTGCAAGTTCCGGCAGGGCTAGACAAAGTGCTGGCTAAAAGCCAATCGCTGGGTCCAATCCTTGCATCCGCATTTGAAATTGGAGTGGTGGTCGCTTTTGTGGCAGCAGCGATCAGCGCCATTGCCGCCATTTACAACAACTGGAAGCAGTCACAGGCGGAGCTGGAGCGTATCTATGCTGCCTCGTCGTTGAAGATCTCTGAGGAGGCGATGGCGCGTTCCGACGCCGCGCTCGATCGCAATCGTTCACTTCGCATTCAAGCCGCCACTGCGCTCAAGGGCGAGCTGGTAGCCATCGACAAGCAGCTCGAAGAAGAGAAGTTCCTTAATCGCCAGCTGATGGTGGACGCGATCGCGCGCAACGACATCCAGAGCCAGATCATTCTGAATAACCAAGTCGTATACCTGGAGAAGATCGCGGCCGCGGAGCGACTCAAAGTGAGGCGCCAATTCGCTGACCAGGCGCGCGATGCCGAACTTGCTGCGGCTGCAGTGGGATTAAAAGGATCCGCGCAGATCCTCGCGCAGCTGGATGCACAGCTGGAGAAAATCAATCGCGACGCCTCGCGCGGCGTATATGACGGATCTCCGGAGACGCCCGAAAAACTACGGGTGGCAGCGAAGCAGCAGGCAAGCAGGCAGATCGTTGAGTTGGTGAGGGCGTCACAACTCGAAGAGCGCCAGCTCTATATGCAGACGTCAGAGATGGCGGTCGCCGGCGAGACTCAGATTGAGGTTGCGACGCGCAATCGTGTCAATGAACAGCTCAGACTCTTCCATGAACAATTCGGTGCGCTCGCCGCGAATGATGAGAAGCGAGTTCTCGCCGAGCAGACACTCCAGAACAAGATCACGGACATTAACGAGCAAGGTGAGATTCAAAGGAAGAAACTTCGCGATGACTTTGCACAGGCGACGCGCGACGTCTATAGCGAATCCGCCATACTCGCCTTGCCGCCATGGCAACGCGCAAACGCGCAGATCGTGGCCGATTTCGAAAAACAAAAGGCTGATCTTGAGCGGCAGCGCGCGCTGGACTTCGACCATCAGGCGATGTACGACACGCGCATCGTCGCGCTGGAACAACTGAAGAACGCGAAGATCATCGATCAGAACCGGCAGATGGCTGAGCAACTGGGCGCGGACTTCGAGTCGGCTTGGGATGATGCGACGAACGGAAGTATCGGACAGAGAATTCTCGCGAACACGAAGAAGTTATTTTTTCAGATTGTGGCGCAGATGTTTCTCGCGAGCCGAAGCGGAGGTGGCAATGCCGCGGGCAGTCTGATTGGCTCACTGATCTTTGGTCCAGGCTCGCAATCTGCGGGCGTGTTCGGTGGCGGCGGAGGGGTCGGAGGAGTTCAAGGCGGATCCGCTGCGGGATCAGGTGGCGCCGCGGGCCTTGGAGGATTACTCGGTCTTGGAGCTGGAGGAGGTGTGACGACTCCGCCCTATTTTCCCGGAAGTCCAACGGCGGGAGGCTATGGATATGGCGGCGCGCCAATGGGATCCTACGGCGGATCCTTTGGCTATCCCGATAGCGGATCGACAACGGGCGGTCCTTCGCTCATCACTTCTGGAATCGGACTAGGTGGAGGCAAAGGTTTTTCGGGTGGAGCATTGGCCGGTTTATTGCCTTTGGCCGGCCTCGGGATTGGCAGCAAGTTTGGAGGAACGCTAGGCGCGGTCGGCGGCGCTATCACAGGTCTTGCCGGCGCTGTGGCGTTAGGCAACCCTGCGGCAATTGCGGTCGCGACGAAGCTTGGACTGATTGGCCCACTCCAGGCGCTGCTGGGGCCGGTAGCTGGTGGACTAGTCGGCTTCGGAGTCGGTCAGAAATACGGAAAGCTCGCGGGATCTCTCAGCGGCGCCGGCACCGGCGCGCTGGTTGGATTTCTTACGGGCGGACCAGTAGGCGCAATCATCGGAGGGATTGTTGGATTGCTCGGTGGCATCATCGGCGGCATCTTTGGTGGCAGCAAGCGGAGGAAGCAGGCGAACGCACTCGCCGATCAGGTTACCGCCGAAGTTCAAAAACTGCTGGTGCAGTACAAAGGATTTCAGATCGATTCGGTGAGCGCTCTGACCGGTCTAACGACGCTGCAGAGCGATTCCAAACAACAATTCGATCAGCTGAAGGGCGAAGGTCGCGACGTTTACAACTCGCGCGTAATCCCGTCGATCAGCGACGCGCGCAAGAGCATTGAAGGGATTGAGATCGAGCGGCAGCGCCGGCAAGGTCTGGTGTTTGCTCCACCGGTGTTTCACGATGGCGGATTGATTGGATCGCAGATGTCGCCCGGACGCGCGCGCGCCAATGAAGTGGTGATCATGGCGAAGCGTGGCGAGTATGTGGTGAACGCGGACGCCACGGCGAAGAACCTGTCGGCACTGGAAGCGATCAACTCTGGTGGCAGCGTAGGAGGCGGCGACACGCACGTTCATTTGTACCCGCAGCGCGTCGACGCGCAATGGCTGCGCAACGGCGGCGCTCAAGAGATCAGCCTGGCGTTGAATCGTTTCCAAATGGAAGGTGGAAAGTGAGCGAGCAGAACATCCTCAATCCGGCTGGCAGCGACCTCAATCCCGATTTTCCTTTGCCGATGCCGGGAACAAATGCTCCGCTCTCGGTGTTCCAGCCGCGGAGCGGGCCACCCATAAAACGCATTCAGGCTGAAGCCGGCCGCATCATTCCGCTGACCTGGACGAAGCGCGCTCGATCGGTGAGAGACAGGCTGGTGCAATGGGAGGCGCAATATAAAACTGGATTCTTCAGCTTCTACCACGCCGAACTTGACCGCTATTTCACCGGTAGCTTCGCCGACAATTTGCAACCCGTGCAGGTGGGCTACGAGCAGTGGAACATTAGCGGGACGTTCATGGAGATGCCGGGCGTTCCGATGTTCGTGTATCCGACGAACTGGAACCGGGATGCCATCTTTCTTGAAGAGCGCGATGACTTCGGCAATGACCGGGTCAAACTGACGGGAGCATGGTTTCTTAATGCGAGTGGAAATGAACACGCTGGCCGCGCATACGTCTCCGGAACCCTTAATTCCACGGCCGAGTGGGAATATGTCGGATACGGATTTCGCGTCTGGAGCCGGAAAGATGTGGACTGTGGAGATGTTGAGATCTCACTCGACGGCACAGTTCTGGGCCTCAATAACAATTACAACGCGGTAGTGCTTGCATCCCTTCCTGATTTCGTAAAGGCCGACGTTCCGCTCGGCCGCCACAGAGTAAAGCTGCGGGTAACAAACCTGAAGGATGCTGCATCATCGGGATTTCAGGTGTTTGCCGACGCGATCGAGGTGATGCAGTAATGCCTCTGGTCTATCCAGCGTCGGTGATTGCGGAGATGAAAAAGCTGGGCGGCG
The DNA here is from genome assembly GCA_025462925.1 of Acidobacteriaceae bacterium. Lineage (GTDB taxonomy): Bacteria > Acidobacteriota > Terriglobia > Terriglobales > Acidobacteriaceae > JAICLA01. The sequence continues at coordinate 3,935 of JAOAPL010000205.1, read as the reverse complement.
CGTTCGGCGACATCGCGCTCCTGGATATCGAAGCCCGCGATGGCACGCGCTATTACCTGACCGATGTTGGTGGGTCCTATCCGTCTGCATTCGATGGGTCGACGCAGGTGTATAAGCCCTGGACCAAATCGGCCGGTCCGCTGCGCATGACCAGTGACTTCCGCACCGACGCCGGCGACATCACCTTGCAAAATCTTTCCGGCAACACGATCGATCGCGAGGTGGCGAAGATAATCAACGATCGTGAGTTTGAGAATTCACTGGCGATCTTCCGGCTGTGGTTGCCGCTCGCTGACTATGCGATCCGCGAGCATCACGGAACTCTCACCGATCAGCGCGGCGATTACGAGGAGTGCGCATTCAGACTCGCGCAGCTTTTTGACACCAACCAATTTTATGTGGCCGAGGATTCGTATGCTGCGCTCTGCAGTTGGTTTTACGGCGGCCATAGATGCGGATCGGTGACTGGGCACGCATCCTGTAACAAAACAATTCCTGATTGCGTCGCCCGCAACGCGCGCGAGAGAAATAACAGCACACCGACTCCGCCTCCGAACTATCTCTACACGCAGCCGATTGGCGGTCCCTCTCCGGGCGGCATCGGCGGAGCTTTTGCCGGATTTTTTGGCTGCACAAAAAAAGGCACGTTATTGGAGCCACTCAATGGGCCCATCCATGTTCGCGAGGAACCTTGGGAGGATTGGGTAGAACTGGTGCTGGTTGATGGCACACGGTTAGACGGCGTGCCCGAGCATCCGGTCTATACCGATAGAGGAAAAACATGGCTCATTAACCTGCTAGATGGAGAAGAGGTAGTCACCAAGCGAGGGATGGTACCCGTGCGTTTCACGCGGCAATACAAAGAACCAGGTATTAAGCTTGTTGCGTCAGTGCCGCAGGGGCTTCTCTACTGGGCGACATCGCCCGCCACCCCGCAAAATGCTGTTCTCAGTCATAACAAATTAAATGCCAATGTGGACGTGCTGCAATGAGCGACCTCGTCCAAATAGCGACAGCAGCGCTGGGTATTCCGAAGCCGCGCGCCTATGGATATGTTCCGGTTTACGGCAATCTCATGCTGCAGCAGGAACTCGCAGACAAGACGCGGGTGTCGAAGATAGGTCTTGGGGAAGGAGAATGGGACGGGATCGAGAGGTTGTGGGTCAACAAGAAGATCGTTGACCACACCGACAATACACAGGTTCACTTCCATCCTGGCATTGATGGTGAATTAGCGCACGGGCTCGCTCCCGACTCCACGGGCGGCGATAATCGCATCGACACGTTCTTCAACGACCTACCGGCGCAGCTCGATCGCGTAACGGATTCGCGGCTCGCGACACTGTGGCTGAAGACTCCGCCGGATCCGCAGGCGCCAGGACCGGAGCTGACATGGTTGGGACATTATCGCGCGACGAAGTGTCGAATCTTTGATGCGGCCGGCAACCAGACGGCCTATCAATTCACCACGGTGCCGGCATGGATATCCCTGGATCTTCTGATCAACACGGCTATAAAACCGGATGCGCTGATCAATGAAGCTCTCACGGCGGCGGAGAAAACGCGGATTGATTTTCCCAGCATTGTGGACACGGCCGCCTATCATAGCGATGTCCTCGCCAGTGGCGTGAAGAGATGGGAGGCGAGCGTCTGGTTTGCACAGCGAACGCTGCTGGCAGATGCCTTAACTCAGCTGATGATGATCAGTCGATCTTACATGCTGGAGCACAAGGGCAAGATACTGATGTATCCGCATAAGCCGAAGGCTTCCAGCTTCATCGCAACGGCGAAGCACGTTCTACCGAACGGCTTTCAACATTTGAAGAGCGATCTTCGCGGCGCGCCGAACAGACTGGTTGCCACTTATCGCGATCTGACACCGAAAAAGATTGTTGGAATCACCTCGATCAATCGTGTTGGAAACGTGTGCACGCTGGTCAGTGACGCGACGCACCCGTTCTTTGTGGATGACGACGTGCAAATTGCGCTCCCAGCCACGGCTAACTTCGCGGGCGTCTTTAAGGTGACCGAGGTTCCAGCCGTCAATCAGATCAAATATGTGCAAATGGCCGCAGATGCAGCATCTGCGGCAGGTGGATATGTTGGCACTCCAGAGAGCCGCTTCACGGAACAGCCGGAGGTTCTCGATCACGATGCGCACGCTCTGCAAATAGGTCCGCGAACAATTGGTGGCAGCCCTCAACCGAGACGCGTGCCATCCACATCCACTCTTAATTTCGGCGCATGCACAAAAGGCCAAGTGCAGCGGGCATTGAAATTCATCGTCTATAACGCGCTCGGCGCTGACGTGACCGGCTATCTTGCCCCGTGGAAAGTGAACCTTCGCTGTTCTGTGCTTTCTGTCGACCAAAATGATCAGCCGCTTTCAGCGCAGCTGCCCGGCGACAAATTCACGATTGATAAAACGATCAGCGAGGAGATGCAGGGCGACTATCGAATCACGCGAGCAGACATCACGCGTGCTGGAACGGCGAGCGACGGAACACAGACAAACGCATCGCAGGTCGAATTGGAGTTAGTGAAGTGGGTTGACGAAGCTCTCACCGACGTCGCTGACACCGAGCAGGCGGTTGTGCCGTTGCCGGCGAGGCTTGGAGTTGTTCCGGTAGGAGTTCCGGATGCAAATGGCAATTTAGTCTTGCCGAGTTCAACACTATTGAATCCGCAAGGGTCGATCAATCCTGTGCTGATGGGCGCGAGCGGAATTCTCACGGTCGGCTATGACGGCACCGGTCCTTATTTGGCGGTGCAGATACTCGGCGGTCCGATTCCACGAGCAGATGGCTCGTCGATCGCGGTGCCAAGCGTCGTCGCGACGATTTACCGGGTGTGGAACGGTGCAGCAGTGCTCGCATCGACGGCGTACTGCATGAACCTGGTATGGGACGTGGCCACTGGCGCGACAGAGCGACAGGAGGGCGTTGGTGGTCCTGCGAGCCTGGCGTTTAAGTCTATGGCTTACAGAGATGGAAAGATTCCGATCACTGTTGCCGCTTACAACACGACGCCGGCAGTGATGGCTGGCGCAGGCGGCGCGGGTAGCGGTGGAACTGCATGCTTCAGTGGAAACACCGAAGTGCAGACTATCGACGGAGACAAGCGTTTCGACGAGCTGCCGGAATTCCCAATCGTTCTGAATAGAAGAGGTGAGCCGCGAGCGGCGCGATTGGTGAAGCATGTTGGATACAACGGCGAGATGCGTCACATGGGAGATGGAGAGTTGGTAACACCGGGTCATCCTCTAGCTAAGGACGGGCAGTGGGTGCCTGCCGGAGAGACCTATAAGACCAGCTGCAACTTCGAAGGCACGGTGTACAACTTAGAGATCATGGACGAGCCGAACTTTGAAGAGCAGCACTATGCTCTCGCCAACGGTGAGATTGCACACAACGCAAAGGTGAGCTAACGATGTACTCAAAAGTATATGTGAAATCGCAGTTGGGACAGGCCGCCCTTCATCCTATCCGTGTCGGCGGGCACATCTCGACGTGGTCGGGGTGTGACCAGGCGGATGGCAGTTGGATTGGCGTCGTTTATCCTTCGAGCGCACACGCCCGAGAGGAGCTGGCTGCGTTGGAAGGCATGACTGTTTTTCCTTCACATCTGCATGATGAAGAGAGGATCAGTCCTGTGCACTATGACGTGCTCCCGGATGGGGTCAAATCTCAAATTAAAAAGCATCCGGTGACTAAGGAACCGGCATATCCGGGAGGGCGTCAGCTGGCTAAGTTGTTGCATCTGGAGACCGGCCATCCAGCGCTACATCCGGACACCTAAAGAGGAGGAATGTCTACTGCCCAATACTTCCGACTACTACCCTGTAAAGGCGCGGGTTACTACCCAACAATTCCGCGAGCCTCAGAAGATTTGCCGCTCACATGCCCCTCCTATAGTGTTGGAATCCTAACCTGCAG
>JAOAPL010000203.1 GCA_025462925.1 Acidobacteriaceae bacterium | reverse complement strand
TTGTGGCGGCTCTGGGCGAAATTGTTGGATTTCCTACCGCGTCGTGTTCGTTATTGGCAATACAATCTCCTAGCTCGAAATCGATACCGCTTTTTTGGTAAATACGATTCGTGCCCGCTGCCTGATTCGAAGGACCGGTACAAGTTTCTCGATATAGCTCCGGCAGACAATCCCCGCGCATCGCAGTAAAATGCGGTGCGATCACATTTGAAACCGAGGCCCGAATGGCAGATAAGGCAACCATCCCCGTGTCCAGCACCAGCATTGATTCCGTTTTGCAAGAGCAGCGAAAGTTTGAATGTCCTGAACATTTTCGGAAGCAGGCGCATATCAAGAGCGCAGAGGAATACGACCGCATTTACCGCGAGTCAGTCGAGCATCCGGAAACTTTTTGGGGGCGCATCGCCGAAGAGCTGCACTGGTTCAAGAAGTGGGACAAGGTCCTCGAATGGAACCATCCCTGGGCGAAGTGGTTCGTCGGTGGCCAGATCAATCTTTCGTATAACTGCCTCGATCGGCACGTGCAAACGTCTCGCAAGAACAAAGCCGCGCTAATTTGGGAGAGCGAACCGGGGGAAGTGCGGACTCTGACTTATCAGCAACTGCATCGCGAGGTTCAGAAATTCGCCAACGTTCTAAAGTCGCTAGGCGTGAAGAAGGGAGACCGGGTCGCGATCTACATGGGCATGACCCCAGAGCTTGCGATTGCGATGCTGGCCTGTGCGCGAATTGGCGCTCCCCATACTGTAGTATTCGGCGGCTTTTCCTCGCACGCCCTGGTTGATCGCATCCATGATTCGCAGGCGACTACGGTCCTTACGCAAGACGGTTCATATCGCCGAGGCGCCGAAGTGAAACTCTTTCCGGCAGTCGAGGAGGCGCTGAAATCCTGTCCGTCAGTGAAGAACGCCGTGGTTTACAAGCGCACCGGAACCGCGATCAAGATGCAGCTGGGCCGCGACCACTGGTGGCATGATTTAATGGCCACCGCTTCAGACGATTGTCCGGCGGAACCGCTCGATGCCGAACATCCGCTCTACATCCTTTACACCTCCGGGACGACAGGCAAGCCCAAGGGGGTTGTACACACCACGGGCGGATATTCCGTTGGCACGTACATCACGACGAAATGGGTTTTCGATCTTCATGAGGAAGACACCTATTGGTGCACCGCCGACATCGGCTGGGTCACAGGACACAGCTACATCGTTTATGGGCCGCTGCAGAACGGCGCCACAAGTCTGATGTATGAAGGCGCTCCGAATTTTCCTGAGCCCGATCGCTTCTGGAGCATCATTGACCGGCACAAAGTAAATATCTTTTACACCGCGCCGACTGCTATCCGTACGTTCGTTCGCTGGGGCGACGAGTGGCCCAAGAAGCACAAACTGGACAGCCTGCGTTTGCTGGGCACCGTGGGGGAGCCAATCAATCCCGAAGCCTGGATGTGGTACCGCAAAGTCATCGGTCACGAGCGCTGCCCCATCGTGGACACGTGGTGGCAGACGGAAACCGGACACATCATGATCAGTCCGATCCCAGGCGCAGTTGCGACCAAGCCAGGTTCCGCGACGAAGCCGTTTCCCGGGGTTGTTCCGGAGATTGTCACCATGGGAGGTGAGCCTGTGCCCGACGGCGCTGGCGGATTCCTCGTCCTGAAGCAGCCGTGGCCTGGGATGCTGCGTACCATTTACGGCGATCCCGATCGTTACGTGAAGCAGTACTGGTCGCAAATACCCGGCGCGTACTTCACTGGCGATGGTGCGCGCAAAGACAAAGACGGATATTACTGGGTCATGGGCCGGGTCGACGATGTGATCAATGTCAGCGGCCATCGTCTGAGCACCATGGAAGTGGAATCGGCGCTGGTGGCACATGAGTGGGTTGCGGAAGCTGCCGTGGTCGCTCGTCCCGATGAAGTGAAAGGCCAGGCCATTGCTGCGTTCGTGACTCTCCAGGGCGGCCGCAAGCCTACACCCGAGTTGAAAGAAGAGCTCCGCAAGTGGGTGGCAAAGGAAATCGGAGCCCTCGCCAAACCAGACGACATTCGTTTCACCGACTCACTCCCCAAAACCCGCAGCGGAAAAATCATGCGGCGTCTCCTGCGCGAGCTCGCCACGAACGGCGAAGTAAAAGGCGATACAACGACCCTGGAAGATTTTGCCGTGATTGCGAAATTGAAAGAACAAGAAGAAGCGTAACGGGGGTGGTCGTGGCCGCTGCTGCATGGCCAGGAGTACAGGGTTTGGTAGTGTCTAAAAGTAATCGGGTAAGCGTCGTATTGTGTTTCGGGTCAGAGCATCCAACAATGGATTCGTGAACAAAATCCCTCCCCCCCCGGAGTTTTGCCATGACGAACGAAAACAGCACCACGACGGACCAGGTAGTGAACGCCTTGAACCAGCTGGAAAATTACGCTATCGACCTCGCGCGGGCCATTCTGCCCAAGCTCGAAGAATTCGACGCGATTTGGAAGCTGGCGAATAGTGTTTGCGACCGCTACATGGAGCCGCAAGCGGCATCGCCGCCCCAACAGACGCGTGGCGAATGGCATGGATCCCCGCTCTGGCTCAATATTGGTAACCGATGCCTCCCGTTCGACCCCTGCGGGCAGACGTGGATTGATCACCATTGCGGCGCCGTGTGAAATCCGCGTGCTGACACCCCGCACTGAAGCGGTGTAACTTGCTGCGGAACCGACCAAAGCTCACCAGTGACTCAGTCTAAGGTTTGCATTGTGGATGTTTTCCTTTCTTCGGATGGTTGTGCGTAGCGGGATCAGCTAGAATGTCCAGCAATCTTCTTAATTGAAAATATGCGACGACGAGACGCTTTAAAACTGCTTGCTGGGGCGGCCGCTCTACCCTTGCTTTCGGGGGAAGCCTATTCGCTTTTCCAGGCCGTCCATGAACAGCTTCCAGAAAGTGCGGCGCTGCGCACGCTTAATCCGAGTCAAAATTCCATTGTGGCGGCTATGAGCGAAGTCATCATTCCACAGACCGAGACACCGGGCGCAAAAGCGGTGCGGGTGAACGAGTTCATTGATCTGATCCTCACCGACTGGTATGACGATGCCGAACGGAAGCAGTTTCTTGCCGGTTTGGCGAGTGTGAACGCCCGTAGCCGTGATCTTTTCGCCATGGACTTTGCTGATTGCGCACCCAATCAGCAGGCGGAGATTGTGGCGGCGCTAGATGAAGAACTCGATCAACTCCGCGATGCGGAGCTTCCAGGCTCATCTCCCCGCGGTGGGCCGCCTCGAATCGAGGATAACTTCTTCTATATGATGAAGCGCCTCACATTGGTTGGCTACTTCACTTCGCAAGTCGGATTTGAACAGCAACTCCACAAACAAATCATTCCCCGCACTCATTCCGGGTGCGCAACCATCAGCGACGAGACCCCAGCTACAAACTAAATTCATGGCCCCTAAGACATACGACGCAATCATCGTAGGTTCAGGCATCACCGGCGGTTGGGCAGCAAAGGAACTCGGCGAAAAAGGATTGCAAACGCTTGTCCTCGAAGCTGGGCGGCCTATCAATCCGGAGACCGACTACGTCGAGCACGTTCCCATGTGGGAGAAGCGTTTTCGCGGCATGGGCGACCGGCGGACTGAGTTGGCCGATCAACAAGTCCAGCGCACCTGCACTGGAATGGACGAGTGGAACAACAAGTTTTTCGTCAACGATCGCGAGAATCCTTACACAACCCCGCCGGACAAGCCATTTCTTTGGATTCGCGGGCGTCAGGTGGGGGGCAAGTCCATCATCTGGGGCCGGCAGTCGTATCGCTGGAGCGACTTGGACTTTGAAGCCAATCTTCGCGACGGAATCGCGAATGACTGGCCGATCCGGTACCAGGATCTCGCTCCCTGGTATGACTATGTCGAAGATTTCGCAGGCATCAGCGGACAGGCTGAAGGTTTGCCGCAATTGCCTGATGGAAAATTTCTGCCAGGGATGGAGATGACCTGCGCGGAAGTGACCGTCAAGGACGCGATCGCGAAATACTTTGCGGGCGAGCGCCTCATGACTATCGGTCGCACGGCGATCATTACAAAACCACACCGCGGGCGGCTGCCTTGTCACTATTGCGGTCCTTGCTCGCGCGGCTGCATTACCCGTTCTTATTTCAGCAGCCTGAATTCCACTTTGCCCGCGGCTCTAGCGACCGGGAAGGTGACCGTTCGTCCCTTTAGTGTGGTTCACAGCCTCATCTTTGACTCGCAAACCAGAAAGGTCAGCGGCGTGCGCGTCATTGATGGGCAAACCCACCAGGCCGTGGAGTTCAAGGCAAGAATTGTTTTCCTGAATGCTTCGACGCTCGA
>JAOAPL010000145.1 GCA_025462925.1 Acidobacteriaceae bacterium | reverse complement strand
AAGGCTGTCGCCTGTGCAAGTACAGTGGATGGATCGAACTCCTCGGCTGTGGCATGGTCGATCCGAACGTCTTCACCTTCGTCGAATCGAATGGCTACGACGCAAAAAAGATCAGCGGCTTCGCCTTTGGCATGGGCATAGATCGCATCGCCATGCTCAAGTACGGCATCGATGACATCCAGCTCTTCTACCACGGCGACGTAAGATTTCTGGAGCAGTTCGCGTGAGCGACCCAATTCCTAACCAGACACCCGAGGCGCAAGCAATGAAGAAAAGGGAGTTGGAAATCGCCTTGGCTCGAATAATGCCTGATGCAACAGAAGACTTGATTGACACGCTCTCTCATGATCTCTCTGACTTCTTGGAAATCGCGGAGAATCATAAACGTCGCGTCGAAGCAATATTGAAGCTTCAAGGTCCAAGCGATAAGACGAAATTGGCTGAATTGCTCGAAGATCTTTTGTATGGCGACATACTCGCAGAATTGCCTTATCACATGGATTCCATGCAAGAAATTCTTCCAAAACTGATTGAGACTCTCGAAGATAAATCGAACAGTGCCAAATGAAAATTTCTCCTCACTGGCTGCGTGATTTCGTTGACTACAAAGTTGACGCACGTCAACTCGCTGAAGACTTGACCCTCGCCGGCATCGCTGTCGAGTCTGTGTCCGGCACTGGCGACGCCACCATCTACGAGATGGACATCACCACCAATCGCGTGGATGCGATGAACCACTATGGCATCGCCCGCGAGATCTCCGCAATTTACGACATAGACCTGAAGCCACTCGAAGCCAAGCTACCCGCGCCGAAGGGCAAAGCAAATTTTCCAATCGAAATCGAAGTCCCCGATCTCTGCACCCGCTTCACCGGACAAGTTATCCGTAACGTGAAGATCGGACCGTCCCCTGCGCGAGTGCAGCAACGCTTCGCGCAACTCGAACAGAAGCCCATCAACAATGCCGCCGACGCAACCAACTACGTCCTGCTGGAAATGGGCAAGCCTACTCACGCTTTTGATCTCGACAAACTCGAAGGCGGCAAGCTCGTCATCCGCATGGCGCGCGCCGGCGAAACGTTGAAGACGCTCGACGGCGTCGAGCGCAAGCTGCACCGGGAAGACGTTGTCGTCGCCGATGCGAAGAAGCCAGTCGCTCTCGCCGGAGTCATTGGCGGGTGGGACACGATGATCACCGAGCAGACAAAAAACATTCTCATCGAATCCGCATGGTGGGATCCCGCTGCTATTCGCCGCACCTCGCGTCGACACGCAATCCACACGGACGCCTCGCACCGCTTCGAACGCGGCGCCGATTGGGTATCCTGTCCCATCTCCACCGACCTTGTCTCGCAAATGATTTTGGAATCGGGCGGCGGGGAACTGGAAGGCGGAAAGATCGACGTTATCGCTCGCGACTTCAAGCGCGAGCCTATCGATCTTCATCACGCAGAAGTGGCGCGCATTCTCGGTAAAGAGATTCCGTCGAATGAAGTCGAGCGCATCATGCGACGACTCGGCTTCACGTTGACTGCTTCGCGCATCTCCCCCGTCGCTACTACGGTTAAGACGGGAACAGCGACTGCCGTTATCGAAGCGCCAGCGGACTACACCGTCGAGCTGCCGACTTGGCGACTCGATGTTGAACGCGAGATCGATCTCATCGAAGAACTCGCGCGCATCCACGGCTTCAACAAATTCGCCAACACGCTTCCCGGATTCACCGGAGCAGTCGTCGAACCTCCCGAAGCAGAGAAAAAAGAAAAATTGCGCCCGACGCTGCTGGCCCTCGGCTACAACGAAGCCATCTCCAGCACCTTTATTGCAAAATCCGATTCGATTGCATTCACCTCGAACGAGACAGCTATCGTCGAGATCGCGAACCCGCTCAGCGAAGAAGCGTCTGAAATGCGCGCCTCACTCGTTCCCGGCATGCTGGACATGATTGCAAACAATCTCAATCGCGGCACCGATGTGAGCGCGATCCGCCTCTTCGAATCCGGCCACGTCCATTCCATGCAAACGAATGGCAATGCAGACGAACACGATGCACTGTGCATCGGCGCGACTGCGTCGGCGATCTCGAGCTCAGCCGATGCGGCTGAGAAATTTCTCCGCTTCAAAGGCGACATCGAATCGCTTCTCGAATCATTCCAACACGATTCGCTTACATTCGATACCGAAACGCCGGACTACTATCATCCCGGACGGAGCGCCCGCGCGGTAATGGATGGCATCATCGTCGCGCGATTCGGACAGCTTCATCCGAATGTCGCCAGCGCGCGCAAATTGAAGCAGGATGTTTACGTCGCGGAAGTGATGCTCGATAAACTTCTCCAGCTTCCGCTTCGGGCAGCGCGGTATACAAAACTTTCTCGGTATCCCGCGGTTGATCGCGATTTTTCTTTCCTACTCGACGACAGCATCACTTTCGATCGCATCACCACAGCGATCCGAGGATTCCGATTGAATGAACTACGCCGCATCGAACCTGCTGAAATATTCCGCGGCGGAAATGTGCCCGCAGGAAAATATTCAATGCTCGTGCGCGTCACATTTCAATCCACCGAGCGGACACTGCGCGACGATGAAGTTGCGCTCTGGTCGACGCAGATCACGGAAGCGTTGAAGGCACTTGGCGGGATTCAGCGCGCTTAACGTGAATTTGCAAGCCCAATAAACAAGCACTTTGCAGTGACATTTGCACAGTGTTCCACGTGGAACATTTAGACTAGAAGCCCATGGCCCGCATCCACGTTCTCTCTGAAAACGTTGCCAACAAAATCGCCGCCGGTGAGGTGGTGGAGCGGCCGTCGTCCGTGGTGAAAGAGCTGCTGGAAAATTCTTTGGATGCGGGGGCGACGCGCATTCGAGTGCAGGTGGAAGCGGGCGGCAAGAAGCTGATGCAGGTGACCGACAACGGTTTCGGGATGGTGCGCGATGATGCGATGCTTGCCTTCGAGCGTCATGCAACTTCGAAAATAAAACATGCGGAAGATCTGCTGACGATCTCGACCCTGGGATTTCGCGGCGAAGGATTGCCGTCGATCGCGTCGGTATCGCGGATGACATTGGAAACTTGCGCGGCGGATGAAGCTGCTGGAACATTGATCGAGATTGCGGGTGGAAAGTTTCTGAAGGTGGAAGAGGCGGGATTGCCAAAGGGAACATCGGTGAGCGTGAAGGATCTTTTCTTCAACACGCCCGCGCGGAAGAAATTTCTAAAGGCGGAGTCGACTGAGTTGTCGCATATCGCGTCGCTGGTGACGCACTACGCTCTGGCGCATCCGGAAAAACATTTCGAATTGCATTCGGCTACGAACGCGGTATTAGTCGCGACTCCGGTGAAGACGCATGCGGAACGCATCTACCAGGTCTTCGGGAAAGATACGCTGGACCAGTTGCTGCCGGTTGCGGCTGAGGCCGATCTGGAGCGGGTGGGATTGCCGGAGCCGCCACCGTGGAGGCGCGGCGAAGACTATGAAAAGCCACTGCCGGGTAAGTTGCGCGTGCATGGATTTACTTCCAAGCCGGAGATCCAGAAACTTAATCGTAATTCGATTTTCATTTTTGTAAACAATCGCCTGATCCGCGATCGGCTGGTGCAACACGCATTGACCGAGGCGTATCGCAATATTCTTCCGCCCACGGTTTTTCCCGTCGTGCTTTTGTTTTTGGAGATGCCCCCGGAAGAGGTGGACGCGAATGTGCATCCGTCGAAGACAGAAGTCCGGTTTCGGCAACAGGCGTTCATTCACGATTTTGTTCGCGACAGCGTGCGCGCAACTTTGATGCGCGCTCGTCCGGTGCCGCAGTTCACGCGGGAGATTTCCGCGCAGCCGACTGCGGGCCAGGCACTCACGCCGGGCGCAATGCCACTGCAAGATGGCGTTGCCATGTCGGCAGCGGGTGGGGCGGATGTATTTTCGCTACAGGCGCCGACGCTGCCTTCGATGAGCGCGCGGTTTGCATTTCAAGGCGGAGAAGACGTGGGAGGAAATGCGGCGGTGGCGGTGCCTCGGATCGATCATACGGCAATCGCGAGCGCGATGAGCAACAACGGCAGCGGCGGAGACAATTGCGCCGGGGTTGTCAACAATGGTGACAACGAGACGGATGTTGCCGATCTGGCTAATTTTGCGAGTTTGAAGGCGCTGGCACAGATTCGGGAGTCATTCATCCTCGCCGTTAACTATGAAGGACTGTGGATCATCGATCAGCATGTGGCGCACGAGCGCGTCCTGTTTGAAAAACTCTTAAGCGAGCGCAGCGACGACAGACTTCAAGGTCAGCGATTGCTCATGCCGCTGATCATCGAGCTCACTCCCGGGCAACAAACGATATTTACGGAAATCTCAGATGAACTGCGCAGCAACGGATTCGAGGTAGAACCTTTCGGAACTCGCACCATCGCGGTGAAGACGGCTCCGGCGGGCGTCGGCGCGAATGAGATCGAGAAGATGCTGTTCGAGCTGCTGGAACAGTTCGAGCGCGAGCAGCAGACGGAGAACATGGACCGGGTGCGGCACCGGATCTGCGCCAGCATTGCGTGTCACGCGGCGATCAAAGTCAACATGCCTTTGGAGCAGAACAAGATGGATTGGTTGTTGCAGGAACTGGCGAAAACAGAGTATCCGATGACGTGTCCGCATGGGCGTCCGGTGGTATTGCGGTATTCTTTGAAGGACATTCAAAAGGCGTTTAAGAGGATCTAGTCCACCGCAGAGGACGCGGAGGGCGCAGAGGTAAGTCAAAATCTTGAACCACAAAAGCGCTGAGGGCACAACGATTCACAAAGAAGGCGAAGGCAAGGGTTTTTTGTAGTGGATGCACGAAGGTTGCAGAGCGGTAGGGATCCTTCGCTGCGCTCAGGATGACAACAAGGCTGCGCTCAGGGCGAAAAAAAAGAGAGTTGGGGAGTAAATGATTTTTGAGCAGGAGATACAGAAGGAACGGCAGCAGAAGTGGCGCGTGAGCCCGCAGAAGGGGCCTGATCATCGCGAGATGCGCACGCCGGATGATGCTCGCGAGTTCTTGAACTCGGTGGGATTCAGCCTGGCATATCCGGTGAAGCCGGCGGCATTGGCTCCCACATTTATTGGTGCATATGTTGGTTTGGAGGAAAAGCTTCCCACGGCCAAGCAGGCGTTTGCCGATGAGCGCGCGCGAGCCGCAACAGAATTGTTCGTGCGATTGCTGTTCGAGAAGTCGGCGTTCGAGGTTGCGTTTGGGGACGATGGGTCGCTGCTGGTCTCGGCTGCGGAATTCCCATATTTTTATGCGCTAGTGGGCGAGCGCAATCCGAAGGCGGCGCCGAGTCCGGGAACGCGCGGCGAAAATGCCCTGACTACGCATGCGTTCGAGATCATCAATGAACACGGGCCGATCAATGAGGGCGACCTGCGACAACGACTGGGAAAAGAGATCTCGCAGAATGCGATTGAAAAAGTGCTGCACACCTTATGGTCGAAGCTGCGGATCACTCGCGTGGACCGTGGACTGGAAAACGGAGAGCCGGTCGAACCGGTCTGGGACGTGATGCATCGCTGGGCGCCGGAGCAGGTAAATGCGGGGAAGCAGATCTCGGCTGCGGAGGCGCTGTCGGCGCTGGTCTCGAAGTATCTCGAAACGACGATCGCAGCGGAACAAAAGGATGTCGAAGAGTTCTTTTCGCGATTAGTGCCGCGTTCGCGGGTGACGGAAGTGATAAAGGCCCTGCAATCGGCGCAGGAATTCAGCATGGTGCAAGTCAGCGGGAAGACGATGTTACGGTTGTCGCCGCGTGGTGCTGAAGAAGCAGTGCCGGCAGCGGGCGAGCATAAGATCCGTCCGTGGCAAGCGCGCGAGCAGGGAAAGCAGGCTGCGGCGGAGAAGAAAGAGAGATACGCGTCGAAGGAAGGCGAACGGCCGAATGCGTTCAGCAAGTTTGCGAAGCCGGGCAAGCCGGTGGGCGAACGGAAACCATTCGGTGAGCGCAAAGCGTTTGGCGAGAAGAAATCATTTGGAGAGCGAAAGCCGTATGGAGATCGCAAAGCTGCTGGCGAACGAAAACCGTTCGGGGACCGCAAAGCTGCGGGTGGCGAGCGAAAGCCGTTTGGAGAACGAAAATCATTTGGCGAGCGAAAATCGTTTGGAGCGGGCGGCGAGCGGAAATCCTTTGGCGAGCGGAAGCCGGCTGGCGAACGAAAATCTTTTGGAGAGCGAAAGCCGTTTGGAGCAGGCGGAGAGCGAAAATCCTTTGGTGAGCGGAAGCCGGCTGGCGAACGGAAGTCTTTCGGAGCAGGCGGCGAGCGGAAACCATTTGGTGAACGCAAATCATTTGGAGATCGCAAGCCGTTTGGAGATCGCAAAGCTGGTGGCGAACGGAAACCATTGGGGGAACGGAAGAGTTTTGGTGAACGGAAACCCTTTGGCGAGCGGAAATCGTTTGGTGATCGCAAGCCGTTTGCAGCGGGTGGAGAGCGAAAGTTTTTTGGCGAACGAAAGCCGTTTGCTGAGCGCAAGCCGTCTGGCGAAGGGCGTCCTCCGCGTCCTGCTGGTGAAGGCGAGCGCAAGAGTTTTGCGCCGAGGAGCGGTCCGCGTCCTCCGTTCGGAGAAAGAAAGTCTTTTGGTGGGCCGAAGCAGTTCGGAGAGCGCAAAAAGTTTAGTGGCGGCGCGGGGGGTCCCGAGCGTAAGAGCTTTGGGAATAAGCCTTCTGGAGAGCGTAAATCCTTTGGAGGGAAGAAGCCTTTTGCAGGGAAGAAATCGTTTGGGGCAAAACCGTTTGGAGCGAAGAGACCTGGTGGGACGCGTCCGCCGGGAAAGAAGCGGCCTGATGAGGAATAATCGTGAACCGCAGAGGACGTAGGGAGCGCAGAGGAAAATCAAAACCTTGAACCACAAAGGCGCAAAGGACACAAAGGTTCACAACGAAGGCGAAGGAACTTGAAACTGACGACACAGCCGAGGGCGGCTGTGCCACACGGTCGTTTTTTGATGCACATTCTGACGTGTTGCAAAGCGCAAGATCCTTCGCGCCAGAAAAAAGGCGCTCTGGATGACAAATAACAATGAGTAACGAACGAAAGAGTAACGAACGAAAAAATCGGCCGAATGGTTTGATCATTGCCATCGACGGGCCTGCGGGTTCAGGGAAGAGCACGCTGGCTTCGCGCATCGCTCGGAAGCACTGCTATCTGAATATTGAAACGGGCGCTATGTATCGCGCGCTGGCGCTGAAAGCGATCGAGTCCGATGTGTCATTCGACGACGAAGATGCGCTGATGCGACTGGCGCAGGATTCGGTGATCGTGCTGGAGCCGCGGCTCGACGGCAATCGCGTGCTGCTCAATGGCGAAAACATCTCTGAGCGTATACGCGAAAAGGATGTGACAGACGCCGCCTCGCGGGTGTCGGTGCATCCGCGCGTGCGCGAGTGGATGGTCGGCTTGCAGCGCAAGATGGGCGAAGGCGGCGGAGTGGTGATGGAAGGCCGCGATATTGGGACACAGGTATTTCCCAATGCCGAGGTGAAGATATTTTTGGATGCCGCGCCTGAAGTGCGGGGCGACCGCAGATTCAAGCAGCAGGCGGGATTGTCGCCGCATGCAGCGGTGACCAAGGAGATCCGCGAACGCGACCAGCGGGACCGGACCCGGGCTGCTTCTCCGCTGGAACCGGCGCCGGATGCGGTTTTGATCGATTCGACGGAATTGACGTTGGACCAAGTGATTGAGCGCGTAGAGAAGGTGATCGCGGAGAAGTTGGGGAAGACAGTGGCTAGTGGGTAGTGCAGCACTCAGCAATTAGCAGTTAGCATTCAGTCGTGAATATTGTCGTATCGCCCAATGCAAAAGCAAAGGCTTGCAAAAGCAAAGGCTTGCCACGGATTTCACGGATGGACACGGATTTACATTGAGGAGCGTAAAAAATGGCACAGCCGAAGCTGTGCCATTTTCATTTAGAGCCGGGTTCTGACGCTACTGCTTGCGGATGTTGACGGTGCCGTGCTCGTTTCGTATCTGTACGCGCGCACCGCCTTTATTTACCGTGCCGCTGGCGCGAGCTTCGTGATTGTCGTCGGTTTGTTTCAGCTGATCAAACTCGTTGGATATCTCTCCGCGATTGGCCGTGGCATCGACGCTGAAGTTTCCGTTTGCAGGTAGTACCAGGTTGACTTCACCGCGTTGATTGGCGATATCGATGTTGCCCACTGGTGCCTTCGCGCGCACTTCCACCGCGGCATTGGCGTTCTCCAGATGGACATCGCCGGTCACATCCTGAAATTCAATGTCCTTATTCTTGGTGACTAGCCGGACGGGGCCGAAGGCGTTGTCGGCGCGGAAGTCGCCGCGGGTCATGCTCAAGTTGCCATCCAACCTGGGAATGTCCAAGTCCGTGCGACTGGAATTGAAGTGCAGTCCCTTGGCGATCTTTGCGAGTTGGATCTCATCGAAATCGCCCTGCATCGAAAGCCTGCCGGTGACGTCAGAAACATTGAGGTCATTCATGCGGCCTTCTATGTTGACGTCGCCATTGATCTTCTGCGCCTTGAAATCTCCGCCGCGTACATGGATGTTGGCATTGCCGGTGATGTCTTCCAGGGTGACATCGCCGCGGGAGTT
>JAOAPL010000099.1 GCA_025462925.1 Acidobacteriaceae bacterium | reverse complement strand
GAAATGGTGGATCAAATTTGCCGTGGTTGGCGAAGTTTTGCGGAGTTGAATCTGCCATGATGAGCTCCTGTTTTGTTTTAAGTTGTTTGTATTCAGACGATTTCGAATTGTAGGCGATGCATAAAGTTTTCGTGTCAGCGCCCCCAAGCCTTACCTCAGGGGCTAAAGCCCAATTTGACTGAAACAGTAATGCAGGCCTGAAGGCCTGCGCCACCCTAAGCATTAGTCCGGACCTGAAGGCCTGCGCCACCCGAAAGTAATAATGTCGCCCTTAATGCCTGCACCGCAATGATGCAGCCTGAAATCTGCGCCACCCTAAAACTACTTCTTGGCTTTTTTGGGTTCGGAGACGAACTTATATCCTACTCCGCGCACGGTGAGAAGGTGTTTCGGCTCCGAGGGCTCATCTTCAATGTACTTGCGAAGCCGGGCGATGAAGTTGTCTATGGCGCGGGTGTCAGTGTCTTCGTGGAGTCCCCACACGTCTTCCAGTATCTGCTTGCGCGAGACGATCTTGTCCGCATTTGAGATCAAGTAGCGCAGCAACTGGGTTTCCATCAGAGTCAGCCGATAAGCATTCTTGCCGACGCGCAGTTCCAACGCAGAAAAATCCAGGGTCTTACCGGCGAACTTGAATGATGGCGCTTCGGCGGTGTGGGGAGAGCTGGACGCGCCTTTGCGATCGCGCGACCTCGCAGAACCATCCCCGGCCTTCTTGTCGTTTTGGCGCGCCCAATCGCCGCGGCGAAGTAGTCCGTGGATCCTGGCAATGAGGATTTTCAACTCGAAAGGCTTGGGAAGATAATCGTCGGCGCCGGCGTCGAAGCCGAGGAGGACATCTTCGGGACGGCCAAGAGCAGTGAGCATTAGGATAGGAACAAATTGTCCGGATTTCCGCAGTGATGATGCGACGGCGAAACCATCGATACCCGGCAACATGACATCTAGCACGAGAGCGTCGAAACTATCCTTGCCCAGAATCTCGAGCGCACTTTCGCCATCGCCGGCCAGCGTGACTTTATGGCCTTCGGCTTCGAGATTGAACCGCAGTCCGTTGGCGAGATGCGCTTCGTCTTCGACGACCAGGATATTGCTCATGCTTCAACCATTGGCAATTCGAGAGTGAATGTACTGCCCTGGCCTTCACCGCCGCTCTCAGCATAAACGCGTCCGCCGTGTTTCTTAGCGATGGAGTGGACAATGAAAAGACCCAGGCCGGTTCCTTTCACCTGTCGCACGGCGCGTAGTGGAACACGGTAAAAACGCTGGAAGACCAACTTCAGTTGATTATGGGGAATACCGACGCCGCGATCATGGACACGGATATGGACGCGCTTTTCATCGAGGAGCAGATCGACTTTGATCTGAACTTGCTCATGGGAATATTTGACGGCGTTGTCCAGAAGATTGGAAACGGCGGTGACCAACTCATCGGGATTCCCGAGAACAACAGCTTCGGGGGTGTAATCAGGCACTATGTATTCAATCGACTCCGGAGCAAGGTGATGGCGGGCCCGCGCCAGATCGACACATTCGCTTACCAATCCGATCATGTCCACAGAAACCGGGGCACCGTTCTGCTGTTTGTGTCCGGCGACTCCGGCCTTCAAAACCTGATCGACGGTGTAATGCAGGCGTTCGGCGTCAGCGAGCATGGTGGAGTAGAACTCACGCCTCTGGGCATCGGTGACGTCGCGGGATTGCAATGTCTCCAGATAAAGTCGGATGGACGCTATCGGAGTCTTCAGCTCATGGGTAACGGCGTCGATAAAGCGGTCCTGTTGATCGCTCCGGCGAATCTCGCGGACCATGAAGATGGTGTAAATGACCAAGCCCGCAATGATCAGGGCGAAAAAGATGATCCCGAGAACGAGCGGTACCAGATGGCGGCCATGCACCATGATCCAACCGACGTTCAGGAAGATGGCCGCGGCCACGAGGCACGAGCCTAGCGTGATGAAGAAGGCTATCTTTTTGTGTCGTCCGGTCACGCAGCCATTCTATTTGGGATTGGCCTGGATTTCACATTCACATCAAAAAAGATGGATACGGCCGATGGCGATTCAGTATGCTACAAAGCTGATCCATTAATGCCACTGCGGGACGGTGAATCGCGAATGCAGGATTTAACAAAAGGCCCTGTAACAAAGCACATGTTGCGGTTTGCCGCGTTCATGGCTGTCACCATGCTGTTCCAGACGCTTTATTTCCTCGCCGATCTGTATTGGGTGGGACGGTTGGGAAGAGAAGCCATTGCCGCGGTGGGCCTCGCGGGAAACTGGACCTTCGTGGTACTCGCACTGACGCAGATGTTGGGGGTGGGCACGACGACCCTCATCTCTCATGCGGCCGGAGGCAAAGACCGCGAACGGGTGGATTTCGTTTTCAATCAGTCGTTAGTGATGTCCGCGGTGGTTGGCGTTTTATTTGGAGTCGCAGCTTTTTCGGTCCGCAAACAATTTGCGAACAGCATTGCCTCTGATGAAATGACAGCGAAGCTGGGCATCGATTACCTGACTTGGTTTCTTCCAGCGATGTCTCTGCAATTTGCGGGCATCGCGATCGGGTCGGCGTTGCGAGGCTGCGGCATCATCAAACCGACGATGATGATCCAGGTGTTCTCAGTGGTGTTGAATATCGTATTGGCACCGGTCTTGATCTTTGGCTGGGGGACACACCGTCCGTTGGGAGTTGCAGGCGCTGCGATAGCCACCTTCGTTGCATTGATAGTCGCCCTAGTTTTGCTGACGGGCTACCTTCTCAGAGGCGCAAGTGGAATCCATTTTCTGCCACATCATTGGAAGCCGGACCTCAAGGCCTGGTGGAGCATCGCAAAGATCGGGCTGCCTGCCGGTGGAGAATTCCTGGTGGTTTCCGGATACATGATCCTGGTGTATTGGATCATCCGCCCGTTTGGATCCGCGTCGCAGGCCGGATTTGGCGTGGGAGCCCGGTTAATGCAGTCGATGTTCCTGCCGGTGGTCGCGGTCGCATTTGCGGCGGCGCCGATCGTGGGACAAAATTTCGGCGCAAGACAAGCCGACCGCGTGCGGGAGTCGTTTTATTCCGCCGCGACGATAGCTTCGGTTGTCATGCTATTGCTGACGGTGGTTTGCCAGATCGCTTCGCCAAACTTGATCCGGCTTTTCTCGCATGATCCCGCGGTGATTGAATTCGGGACGGATTACCTGAAAATCATTTCCTGGAACTTCGTCGCAGCGGGATTGGCATTTACAACCTCGAGCATCTTCCAAGGCATTGGCAACACGCTGCCGCCACTGCTGAGTTCCTGCTCCAGGCTGGCCCTGTTCGCGATCCCTGCGTATGTAATGTCTACTTTGCCCGGATTCCACATTCGGCAGGTCTGGTATGTATCGCTCGTGTCAGTATTCGTACAAGCGGTGATCAACGTCATCTTGTTACAGCGAGAATTTAAGCGAAAGCTCAATTTTGAGGCATTGCCCGCAGTGGCCGCGTCGGCAGAGTTCACGGCTGTCTCTGCTGTGGAATAACACAAAAGAAAAACCCGCAGGGAGTACCTGCGGGTTTGATGATTCCAGCGCTTCTTAGTCGTATCCAGCCGATGCAGCCATTGCCGCGTCTGCAGGCATCATTCCGTCATTGTCGTCGTGGGCTGCAACTGGAAGCGGTTGCGCGATCTTTGCAACACGAACGTCCTGGGCCAGTCCAAACAGACGCAACGTGGCAATGCAAAGCCAGTTGATATCGAACTCATACCATGCCAGTCCGTGACGAGCAGAGGTCGGATGCGCATGATGATTGTTGTGCCAGCCTTCGCCAAAGCTGAATGCGGCAACCCACCAGTTGTTGGTAGAGTCGTCGCGGGTCTTGAATCGGCGATTGCCCCAGACGTGGGTGACAGAGTTAACCGCCCAAGTCCAGTGAAGTCCAAAGGTCACACGAAGGAAAATCCCCCAGAGCACATAGGCGATCCCGGTGACGATGCCTCCAGTAGCCAAGCCGTATGCCAGCAACAGGACTCCGAGGATGACTTGCGGTACCCAGTGATACTCGGTGAGGAGAACATGAAATTTGTCTTTGCTGAGATCCGGGACATAGCGCTTCAGAATGGCCGTGTCATGATGCATGGCCGCGCCAGTGAGAATCCATCCAGCATGAGACCACCACAGACCCTCGCGCGGTGAATGTGGATCGCCATCGCGATCAGATTTTTGGTGGTGGATGCGATGAGTGGCGACCCAGAAAATCGGTCCGCCTTCGAGCGCTAATGTGGCGCATGTGGTGAGGAAGTATTCCATCCACTTCGGCGTCTTGAAACCGCGGTGCGTCAGCAGGCGGTGATATCCCATGCCGATACCCCATCCGAACGAGACCCACCAGAGAAACAAGGTGACGAAGAATACTTTCCAACTAAAGAAAAAGAGCGCGGCGATAGCACCGATATGAAACAGGGCCATGAAGATCGCTGTGATCCAATTTATGCCCTGTGAGGCTTTTTTCCCGTACATTTCCATTGCCATGGAACCCCTTGAAATGTTGTTTAACTACTATTCCAAGGTAACAAGAAATGGCGGGGGCAAATGTAATAGTTGTGTAATTGGTGGGGCCGATAGTGATCAGGAGAGTGCGGCAGCTGTGGCCTAGCAAGCTATTTCTGAACAATTTTGAGCTGCCCATTTTCGACGCGTAAATCTGAGATGAACGCGGGAAGCTTCAATTTGTCACGATTCTCGGGTTCAGCAAGTTTCGCCTTGAGGCGTTCGTCAACAAGGCTGAC
This sequence comes from Acidobacteriaceae bacterium, assembly GCA_025462925.1. Lineage (GTDB taxonomy): Bacteria > Acidobacteriota > Terriglobia > Terriglobales > Acidobacteriaceae > JAICLA01. The sequence goes on along the minus strand of JAOAPL010000099.1, from coordinate 10,683 downwards.
TGGAACCGCCAGACCGCCGATCTTGAATCCCGTTGGAGTGAACGCAATGTATCCGTTCTGCACCCCAAGTTTGCCGCGCACAGTCACGTAAATGTCCTGTCCGTAGCGCTGAACAACCGCCTGGGCGATGACCTCGTCGCCTTCGAAGGCCAGTTGCGTTTGCTTGATAGCAGCGCGGACTTGCTCGATTGCCGCGGCATCAAGGACAGTCGCCTGCGGCGCTGGGGCCGCTGCTTCGGCCTGTCCCACTTGCGAAGCGGCCGGCACAGGTTCGGGTTGGGGCTCCGATGACACTGAGTTTGACTGCGCCGCCCGGACGCTCGCATCCGCAATGAACGAGTTCACTTCGTCTGAGGTGAAGGCGACTGCTGCTCCGCTCTCGCCGCGTTCACTGGCCGACTTGAGCTGTTCCAACTTGGCGTCAAACTCTTGCGCATTGGCTGCAACCTTCTCCGGCAGAATGGTTGCGGCAGGCCCGGGCTTCTTGAGCATGAGCGCAAGCGCTCCCACCAATCCGATGACGATTAAGAGGCGGAGCAGCTTGTAAAAAGAAAAGACCGAGTTTTCTTTGGCATTGCCCATGGTTGCTGATGCTACTCGGTGATACGAATGGTTGGATAGAAAAAAAATTCTTTACCGCAGAGGACGCGAAGGGCGCAAAGAAAGAGCCCCTGCAAATGCAGGGGCTTTGTCTTTTACCTAAGGGGCTAAAGCCCCATTTTTTGTTGGCGATCGGTGCGGCACGGCTGAAGTCGTGCCCTTTCAAAGCTAGTCTTTTACGCCGTCCATAAACGCTTTCAACTTGCGTGAACGCGAGGGATGACGCAATTTGCGCAGCGCTTTGGCTTCGATCTGACGGATGCGTTCGCGTGTGACCGTGAAAGACTGTCCGACTTCTTCCAGAGTGTGCTCGGAACCGTCTTCGAGTCCGAAGCGCATCTTGATGACCTTTTCTTCGCGTGCAGTCAACGTGCGCAAGACATGCGCGGTCTGCTCTTTCAAGTTCACGTTGATGACCGCTTCTGCCGGTGAAACTACGCCACGATCTTCGATGAAATCGCCCAAATGAGAATCTTCTTCCTCACCAATGGGCGTCTCCAACGAAATGGGTTCTTGCGCGATCTTCAGCACCTTGCGGACCTTGGCGACAGGGATGTCCATCCGCTTGGCAATCTCTTCCGAGGTGGGTTCACGGCCCAGCTCCTGCACAAGCTGACGCGAAGTGCGAATCAACTTGTTGATGGTCTCGATCATGTGCACCGGGATACGAATGGTGCGGGCCTGATCGGCAATAGCACGCGTGATCGCCTGGCGGATCCACCAGGTTGCGTACGTGGAGAACTTGTAGCCACGGCGGTATTCGAACTTGTCCACGGCCTTCATCAAGCCGATATTGCCTTCCTGAATCAGGTCGAGGAACTGGAGTCCGCGGTTGGTGTATTTTTTTGCAATCGAAACAACGAGGCGCAGGTTGGCTTCGATGAGTTCGCGCTTGGCGAGCTCTGCGTCCATGTCACCCTGGATAACTTCACGCTGCGTGCGACGCAGTTCCTGGAAATCAACCCCAGCATCCTGCTCCAGGCTTTCCAGTTCGGTGCGATGGTGCCGCTGCTGCTTGCGATATTCCTTCTTGAGGTCTTCGCTACGGGTCTGGTCGGCCTTCTTTTCCAGGTTGTTGATCTGGCGATCCAAGTGGCGCATCGCCTCAACTGTCTTATTGACGCGATCGATCAGGCGCTTGCGCTCCGCGTTATTGAAACCGAGCTTGCGGATGATCTTTGAAATCCCGACTTTCTCGCGGCCCAAAGCCCAGCGGGTTTTGCGCAGCTCCTTGCTCTTTTCCTTCTTGTTCTTGGGAATGCCCTCGAGCTTCTCTTCGAGCGCCTGGGCCTTCTTGTAATGCTTATTGAGGTTGTCAATGCGCCCGGTGATGTCCTTGATGCGATTGTTTAGGATCTCCTCGGTGAGTTCTTCCTCGTCAAAGGTGACAACTTCCTTGATGGAACGGACACCGCGCTTGAGGTCGTCGCCGATGGCAAGGATCTCGCGGATAACGATGGGCGAACGCGAGACGGCCTTGAGCACGCGGAGCTGTCCCCGCTCGATGCGCTTGGCAATCTCCACTTCGCCTTCGCGGGTGAGCAAGGGAACGGTGCCCATTTCGCGCAGGTACATACGAACGGGATCGTTGGTCTTTTCCAGAGCGCCCGGAGTGAGATCGAGCTCGACGTCTTCGCCGGCTTCGAGGTCGGAATCGAACTTCTTATCGAGTTCGGCGCCGGGGATTTTCGGGCCTTCAAGGACATCAATACCTTGCGTGCCGATGGTGGTCAGCAGGTCGTCGAGATCGTCAGGCGAATGAATGTCACCGGGAAGGAGATCATTCACCTGGTCATAGGTGAGATAGCCCTTCTCTTTACCTGTATCAATCAGCTTCTGTATATCTTCAAATTTGTCGTCAAGAGCCAAGAAAAATTAGTCTCCAAATATCGCAAACCCAAACAGGCGCGAATTCGCGCGCCGAATTAGGGAATTAGCTTTTATGACTGCGGCGGGAGGTCAGACTGCCGAACCCCATCACCAACTGCTTCTGGAGTAATTGAGCCCCGGCTTCCACACCATCGCGCTGTGCGCGAGGGAACCCCTGCAGGAAAGCGTACAACCCCGAAGATACTCAGACTACCACATCGAATGGGAGTATCACAATCTAAGTACCTGTGGGGAAACATGCTCTTCCGCTTTGGCTATCCGCGAACAGCTAATGCACTCAACACATTAGATGTGATTAGCGAGAAAGGGTTTCGGCGGATCAAGCGATTTTCCCGGCACATAGCTGGGCCGGTATTTACAAACCAGGGCCATTTATACGTCGGCAAATGAGGATTGAGCGGCTTCCTGGTGCTCAGGATAGAGCCGTTTTGAGCACTCCGGACAGATCCCATGAGTGAAATCCACGTCCGCATGGGCGCGCATATAGACCTCAAGATGGTTCCAATCGCCACCGCTGTCGCGGATCTTCTTACACGCAGCACAGATGGGCAACAATCCATGCAGTACTTTGATCTTGGCCATGGCTTCTTCCACGCGGCGGGATAATTCCGACTCCCGTTCCCGCAGAGCGGCAACGCGGAGAAGGTAGATGCCGATGCCCGAGAGGACGAATATCAGCACGAACAGCATATTGAACCAGCGAGTCTGATAGATGTGGGGCTCGAGATAGAGCGCGACTTCGGCACCGGTCTCATTCCAGACACCGTCGCTGTTTGCGGCCTTTACGCGGAACTTGTAGTTACCCGGAGGAAGATTGGTGTAATAGGCCTCGCGCCGCGAACCGGCGTCGATCCAATCCTGATCAAAGCCTTCCATCTGATACTTGAATTTGATCTTCTCCGGAGCCAGGAAGCTCAGCCCCGCGTAATGGAATTCCATGTCGCGCTTGCCCGGACGCAGATCGAGAATCCCGGCCAATGGCACTGGATTGCGGTCCACTACGACCGAAGCGACATGAACCGGTGGCGCAAGCGGATTCATCTTGATGTTTTCAGGATTGATGTTTACTGCGCCTCCGGCAGTGGCGAACCAGATTCGACCATCCCGGGTCTTCCATCCTGCAGGCTGTGAGGTGCCATTGCACTGGCTGCTCTTCAAACCATCAGCATTGTCATAGGACTCAGACTTCACGGATGATCGCTCGCCGCGGGCAAACTCTTCGAGTTCCTTCCTGCTGACGCGAAAGATTCCGTTGTTGCTGCTCATCCAAAAATCGTGGCGATTGTCTTCAAGGATCTGGAAAACGAAGTCAGTGAATAAACCATCCTTGCTGGTATAGGTGGTGAACTTCCCTTTTGCGAAGCGGCTCAGACCCCCGTCGGTTGCGATCCAGAATGTGCCGGCCTCATCTTCATAGATAGCGGTGACTTTCTTACCGGCTAATCCATCTTTCTCTTTGTACTGCGTGAACTGGCCGTCGTGGAACAGGTTCAAACCATCACGAGTGCCGATCCAAAGCCTGCCCTCACGGTCGGTGAGCAGCGACAAGATGAAATCTTGGCTGAGACCTTCCTTCATAGTGTAGTTAGTAATCTTTCCATTGCTCAGCCGAGAAAGACCGGCCTGAGTGCCCGCCCACACATTGCCTTCGTTGTCAGAAGTAATTGCCCGGACCATGTTGTCCGGCATGCCATCCTTGCGGGTGTATCCAGTGAACTTTCCGCTTTTCCAGCGGCTGAGTCCGGCGCCGGTGCCTACCCAGAGCGCTCCGTCGCGGTCTTCGTGCAATGCCAGAACATAGTCAGAGAGCAGGCCGTTTTTCTGAGTGAAGGAACGAGTCTTGCCATCTTGGATCTGCGTCAATCCACCTGCGCCGCCGATCCATACCGCGCCGGCTTTGTCCTGGTAGATGGCACGGACGAAATCGTCAGTCAAACCTTGTTTGGTAGTGAGCGTAGTGAACTTGCTGTCATTAAGGCGATTTAGGCCTGCATTCGTTCCAATCCAGAGGCTGCCCTCGCGGTCTTCATAGATGAATCGCACCGAATGGTCAGAGAGGCCGTCCTGCGTGCCGAGGTTTACGAAGCGCTCTCCCTCGAGTCTGCTGAGGCCACCACCGTAAGTGCCCACCCACATGTTGCCGTCGCGATCATCAAAGAGAGAAATCACTGCCCGGTCAGCCAGGCCGTCGCGGATATCGTAGTAGTGCACGTTGCCTTGCGAGCTAACGCGATTCAAGCCGTCGCCTGTTCCAATCCACAGATTGCCTTTGCGATCGCGCTTCAATATCCATACGGTCTTGCTGCTCAATCCGCTGGAGAGCGGGTCTTCTGAGAGCTTGCCGTCCTTGAATCGATAAAGGCCCGCGCCTTCAGTGCCGATCGATAGCGTTCCATCGGGGTTAGCGACGATGCTTCGAACCATGAACGAGGCAGTCAAATCAGAGGCATGGAATGCGGAGATGTGGCCGTCTTTGTATTGGGCCAGTCCCCCATCTGTCCCGATCCAAACAGAACCGTCCGGGCCAGTAAGCAGCGCCCGAATCACTCCATTAGGAAGACCTTGGTCCGTGGTAAAAGTCGTGATCTTGCCGTCGCTGAGACGCGACAGGCCGTCTTCTGTACCGATCCATAGATTGCCGTTGAGGTCTTCACACAACGCGCGGATAGCAGTGTTCTTCAATGCCGGCGAGCTTCTCTTGTCGAAGACTTTGAAATGAACGCCGTCAAATCTGGCGAGGCCTTCATAAGTGGCAACCCAGAGATAGCCGTCGCGGCTTTGCAGGATCGCGTTAACGGAGTTTTGCGGAAGCCCATTCTCCGTCTTCCAAACCGCTTGCCCGTACTGTGAGAGGGCCTTGCTGGGATCAAGCGCAAACGCCGAAGCTACCAAGAGGTACGCGGAAAAAATCAGTAGGAGAAACCTACTCAGGTTGCGGGGCTTCGGGATTTGGAGAGTTGAGATCATTTGCCTGTTGGAGCGCTGGACGGAACAATCCGCAATCGTTGCCGGACGCAAATCTAGGATGGAAATCAGTACCGTTCAGAGTGACAGTACCACGGAATGTACCTCAATAGCACGTGTCAAAAAAGGTACTAAAGTGCTGAAATGGGATTGACTTTTGGAGCTGATTTATCGCCCTTGCCCGGCACGCATGGATTCGTCGAGGGCGCGCTTTAATCTCAGCTTTTCCGCGGAAAGTTGGGTCAACTTCAACGTGTCGTCTTTACGCCCGGCTTCGTCGATCTGGGGCTGAAGCTGCTGTAGTGCGCGTTCGATGTGGGGGCGGCGCATGGCAGCCAACGCGACGCGAATCGTGGTTTCAGTGAAATCATCGCGCTCATCGGATTGCATCAGCACCGAGGCCAAGCGGCTGCGGTCAGAGTCGCCCATTGGCAACTCAAGCGGCGCGCTAAGCTGTTCTGTGGATGCCTTCAGCAACGCCTCAAAGACCGGTTCCATAACCCATCCTGCGTGCAATTTCTCTGCGGCAAGGACGTCATGAACATTTGAACGGGCGGCCTCGTCCTGCGCAGAATGGGACGTGAGAACACGCACCAGAATGTTTTCCGCAGGAGAGACCTGCTGGGCAGTGCTTTCTGTTTTCATTTTCTGCGTCCGCGAGGAAGCTGCGGATTTCAACTCCTGCCGAAGGACTGCCGAATCAATCGAGAGGCGCTGCGCGATCTCTGAAGCCAACTCATCACGCACGATACGGCTGGGCACACGCTGTATATGTGGCAGCAGAAAGTTCAGGGCTTTTACTTTGCCATCGGCTGTTCGCGACGGGAACTGTGCTTGTGCACGGTCGATCAGGTAATGGAAGTACTTGCGCGATTGGATCACTTCCTTCTGATAGGCGTCTGCACCGCGCTTGCGGATGAACAGGTCGGGATCGAGCCCTTGCTCGAGCGTGATCACCTTGATGTTGAAGTCTTCTTCGACCAGCATCGCCAGCGATCGCTCAGTAGCGGCTGCACCGGCGGTATCGGGATCAAAATTCACGACGATGTTCTTGCTGAAACGTCCCAGAAGTTTCACTTGCGCTTCGCCAAAGGCAGTGCCAGAACTGGCAATCACGTTGTGCATCCCCGCTGTGTACACGGAGATGGTGTCCAGATAACCCTCGACAACAATGGAATAGTCGAGCTTTCGGATCGCCTCTTTCGCCTTGTCGAGGTTGTAGAGGACGCGTCCCTTGGAATAGATGGGGGTCTCCGGCGAATTCAGGTATTTCGGGCCGGCTTTTTCTTTGTCCGCCGCGCCGTCCATGATGCGCCCGCCGAATGCGATGACTTTTCCTTGTTCGTTGGAGATGGGAAAAATGATGCGGTTGCGAAATTTAGAGTAAATCGCCGAGATCCCGCCGGCTTCGTCCTTCCACGAGAACAGGCCGCTTTGTTTCAGCGTGGCTTCATCGAATTCCTGTTTCACGCGGTCACGTAATGCAAAGCCGGAATCTGGTGCATAGCCAATGCGAAACTGCTTCATCACTTCGTCGGTGATGCCGCGTCCGGTGAGATATTCGCGTGCACCGGCAGCGGCGGGCGTCCGCAATTGCTGTTCAAAAAATACGGCTGCGGCCTCGTGCAGGTCCAGCAACTTCCCGCGTAGGCTCGCTTCTTTGGCTTCTCCGGGAGAGAACTGCTGCTTCGGCAATGGAATGCCGAGCTTCGTGGCGACACTGCGCACGGCCTCAGGAAAAGAACTGCTCTCGATCTTCTGCACAAAGCTGAAGACATCGCCGGATACGCCGCAGCCGAAGCAGTGATAGAACTGCTTGGTCGCATGGACGGAAAACGATGGCGACTTCTCATTGTGAAATGGACAAAGGCCGGAAAAATTCTGCGCGCCGGACTTCTTCAGCTTTACGTAATCGCCGATGATGCGAACGATGTCCGCCTGCTGCTTGACCGTGTACGCGAAATCGCCGGGGTTGGACATTGAAGGTGTGAAGATTAGTTCATTCTTCGATCTTTGACGAGATTGTTTCCGGGATGCGGCTGCGAATCTCTTCGGGCAAACGCTCATGAAGTCTGCGTGCATGATGCTTTGCAACTCCAACCACCACGACCGGGACTGGCGTGGCAATGGCGACGATGATCCACATGAGGGCGGAGAAGGCGAACCCGCTGAGAGCGCCAATCTCCAGCAGCAGTGCGCGCGCGGGGTTGAAGTGTCGGATGGCCCCGAAGGCGAGCAGGAAAACGATGGCGGAACCACTGGCGATGAATATCAGCCCAAAATCAATAGTGCGGTGCATGCGCTGTTTGCTACGGCAGCGCTGACATTCGGCGAAGTGCTGCTCGTAGTCCTCACGCATTTCCGGCGCAAGGCCGGAGATGTCATACCGCCATCCAGCGAGAATCTCGCCTACAACTCTATCCACACATACTTGTGCCATAAATCCTGAACTATGTACGTAAATTATAGCGTGATTGTTTCCATCGGTTGGTCCTGTTGCGCGAGCTTCAACATGTTCAGCCGCAATAGACTGCGATGCGGTTGCAGCGCTTGCTCGGCGCAGGAGCGCGCGAGCTCAGGATGGTTATTGTTCTCAGATAGATGCGCGAGGACGACGAAGGCAGCGCCTCCGTCATAGTCATTGGAAAAAAATTCGGCGAGTGCATCGTTGGAAAGATGTCCAACGCGCGACATCACGCGCTGCTTGACTGACCACGGATAAGGGCCACCGCGGAGCATTTCCAGATCGTGATTGGATTCGATGACCAGGCCGTCGCATCCGCGCAGGTAGTAGCGAACGTTTTCCGTCATGTGACCGAGATCGGTGCAGATGCCGATCCGCACTCCCTCGACGGTGAAAGCGAATCCGACAGGATCCGACGCGTCATGAGGAATAGTGAAAGGCATCACGCCGATGTCGCCGATCTGGAAGCTGGAACCGGCCTCGAACAGCTCAAGCTGCTCAATCTTTGCTTTCGCGCCGTTCTCGGTGGCGCAGGCGCGTTTCGGCCCCAGTGAACGAGCCCACTTCTTCCACGCGTGATGCGTAGGAGAAGTCATGTAAACGGGAACTTTCAGCTTGCGGGCAAGGACGGCGAGCCCGGCAACGTGGTCAGAATGCTCATGCGTGATGAGAATGCCCTTGAGTGCAGCGGGATCTTCGCCGGCGACCTGCATGCGTCGAAGAGTCTCGCGGCAGGAGAGACCGGCGTCGACGAGAATGCTGGTGCCCGAACTGGATAAAACCGTGCTGTTGCCCTTGCTGCCGCTGGCCAGCACCGTCATGCGAACTGCCAAATGCCACTCCTATGTTGCAGGATGCAGCATAGCTGGTTTCGCTGTGGATAAGAGAGTGACTAAGTAGTAAACGGGGAGAAACTCAGTAAGTGTAGAAGCCGCGTCCACTCTTTTTCCCGAGCCATCCGGCATCGACCATTTTGATCAAGAGCGGACATGGGCGATATTTAGGGTCGCCGAGACCGTCGAGCATTACGCGCATGATGTCGAGACAGACGTCGAGGCCGATGAAGTCGGCCAGCGCGAGTGGGCCCATGGGATGCGCCATGCCGAGCTTAAACACTTCGTCCACTGCCTGCGGAGTGGCGACGCCTTCCATCACCGTGTAGATCGCTTCGTTAATGAGCGGCATGAGCACGCGGTTGGAAACGAATCCGGGAGCGTCGTTCACTTCGACTGGGGTCTTCTCGAGTTTTTCGGTAAGGGCTTTGACGGTTTGATATGTCTCGTCCGATGTGGCGAGGCCACGAATGATCTCGACCAATTTCATCATGGGCACCGGATTGAAGAAGTGCATGCCAATGACTTTGTCGGGACGCTTCGTGATTGCCGCAATCTTGGTGATCGAGATAGAAGAAGTATTGGAGCTGAGGATGACCTCAGGACGGCAAAGGCGGTCGAGGTCCTTAAATATCTCTGTCTTGATCTCCAGCTTCTCGCTGGCGGCTTCGACGATGAAATCGCACGCGGCAAGCGCGGAGCGGTCGGTGACGGGCTGAATGGCTTTCAAAGCGGCGTCGCGTTGGTCGGCAGTGATCTTGTTTTTTCCGACTTCGCGTTCGAGATTTTTCTTGATGGTATCAAAGCCACGATCCAGGAAGCGCTGCTCGATGTCACAAAGGACGACTTTGTAGCCGGATTTTGCGAATACGTGGGCGATGCCGTTGCCCATGGTCCCAGCACCGATGACGCCGACTGTTTTGATGTCCATGAAAACCTTTTAGCCGCGGATGAACTCGGATTAAAAAACTGGAAAGTATAGCAGCGGAGGGGGCTGTCGGCTTTTAGCTCTTAGCTTGACCCGCGATCCAGATCCCTCGCATTAAAATCCCCACGTTAGCTTCGCGAACGTGGGGCACCCCACACCCCGCAATGGTGTTGAACCAAAGAAAATGGGCTCGCACTTGGCCCGCCCAAAAAGATCGAAGCAGACTTATTCCTGATAACCGAAGCTCGCCTTGATGCCGGCGACTTCAACCAGATCCCCTTCATTCAGTTCTTTCTGTCCGGCGATCTCCTGGCCGTTGATCTTTACCTTGATCTTGGCTTCGGAGGCGGCGATGAAATATTTGTTGTCGCGCTTGTTGATGAGCGCGGCCATATTGGGGGCGAAGAAACCCTTTAGCTTGATGGAGGCCATGTCTGACTTGCCAATGACGCTCATCTTGCCCGATAGCACATAAGTCGGAGAATCTGTCTTACCTTCCATGATCGTGAGAGTACCGGTGCGCTCTCTGGCAGGCGCCTGCGGCGCTTCGCTTCCAGGAGCCTTGGTTCCACCACCAGCGGCAGCCGCGCCGGCGGTAGCCGCCGCGATCATCTCTTTCGCCTTCTTGGTGTCAAGCACCATGGTGGCTTCCATCTTCGGCAACGCGGGCGCGCTGTGTTCTTTCACAGGACCAGCGTCCTCGTGCCACTCGTCTTTGAAAGTGACGGTGTGCTTGCCGATGAGGATGACATCCGCGTCCTTCAGGGCCGTTTTGCTGACGCGGCGATTGTTCACGAAGGTGCCGTTGAGGCTGTTGTTGTCCTCGATGACGTACTTGTCCGTGTCCCAATACACTTTGGCATGGTGGCCGGAGACGGCGAGGTTATCCACGTGGATCAAATTGTCTGGCAAACGGCCGATGGTGACCACGCCCTGTGAGAGCGGGACCTCCTTCAAAACAGCCTGTTCAAACTTCAGATAGAGTTTTGCCACTTCGAACCTCC
>JAOAPL010000088.1 GCA_025462925.1 Acidobacteriaceae bacterium | reverse complement strand
GGAACTCGTTTTTCAGCCGGTTCGCCTGTTCGACCTCAAGATTGCGAGCCTCCAGTTGCTCGTTCTTGGCCGTAAGTTCAGCCGTATATTGCTCGCGCAGCACCCGGATGCGGTCCTCGGCCAGCTTTCTTTCCGTGATATCGCGCACGGAGGCAATCACATGGAGTGAACCGTCAATCCAGTTGGGACTAAGGCTGATCTCCACCGGGAAAAGCGAACCGTCTTTCCTTTGACCTTGCAGCTCCAGGCCAGTTCCCATCGGACGCGTTTTTGGATGGCTCGCATACGAAGCGCGATGTTGAGAGTGACCACCCCTCATTGCATCAGGCACAAGATGCTCAACATTCAGCCCCAACAGTTCACCACGGCTGTAGCCAAATATCCGCTCAGCAGCTTCGTTGAGCAGGATGATCTTCCCCTCCGGATTGACTTCCAGGATGGCGTCCGGTGCCGCCTCTAAGAGCTTGCGGAATCGGCTCTCAAGGCCGCTTTCCTGTGGGGCTGGTGTAGCTTGCGCGTTTGCATCCGGATTTTGAGCGGTCATGTCCAACCCCAATTATGAACAATCTGCCTGTTGGAGTGTATGACCTATATTACAACGCTCCCACAATATCTCAGCTTGCATTCCGAATGGGATTCACAGTTTTCACTGTGCGTAAGGAATTGATCGAGATGTGACAATTCCCCGAGCTACTCAAGGTTCTGACTGTCTCTTCGCGATGAGGCCGAGCGGGACATCCCCTTGCTAGGTGAGCCGCATTGGATGTCTTGGGCCGGTCAACCCCTCAATGGCCAATAAATGTGCAAAACCATTTCTTTTTGTCTATCTCATGGAATAGCTTCCGATCATCAGTAGAATCGGCAGCATACGCGATTACAGCAAAGGATTCTGCTGCAAACTTCGCGCCACGACAGATCCCGTAGCTTACCCCGCATGCGCGATCTACTTCGATTGGTCACAGCCTTCCGTTGCTTGATCATTAGGAAAATCAAAAACTCTTCACACTTTCCCGCAGTGCGCGAAGACATCGGCACGCGGATGAACCTCGATGCAAATTATGTGTTTATTTGCCCCGGCGCCAAGGTGTCAGTGGCGAAGATCGCTCATGGGGTGAGGCAACAGAGAGGGCAGGATCTGCTGTGCATACTATGCGATTTGCGGGTTCAGGTGGCAGACCCAACGCATCTGCTGGCCGGTGGAATCGAGAAGAGGATCCCGTCCGGTCATTTGCTTGATCACTAGGAAAATCAAAACTTGCGCTGCTTCCGATGCACAGGACGCAAGAGTAGCAACCGGGCAGTTCAACGAAAGATGTGGTTGTATAGTGGAGTTCTGGTGGGTTCTGATTAATGCGATGTTTGTGGTGCGAGTCGTCGCACCCAATTCATCCGCTGCCCAGTCCGGTCAACGAGTGGATCCTGGCCAGACATCTTGCGAGAATCGGCCCATCGCGGAGTCATTGGTCGTGGCTGACGCTTGTGCCCAATTGCGGAGAGAATCAGCTCAAGCATCTTGTTCACAGCTCGTGGAGCGAACAGCCCAAAATACCCAACTGCGTGTTTATAACGCTTGAGAATGTGCTGGGACCAGAGGTCAATGAATTCTTCCAGGGTACGGCGGATCTGAACCATCTCGCCTGAGCGCTTGTCTTTAGCCCAAAATTGAACTATCTGCTCATCGATGTAGGTTATGCGCCGCTGGGCAATAACGGGGCGGCGGGCATAACGGCCGCTATATTGAAAAAAGTGCTCAATGGAGTCAAGTGATTTGATATTCACACTCCACCACCGCTCCTGCTTAACCAGCATTGCTTCCATTTCGTCAACGCCCATCTCCGTTGCTAGTGCGCCCGAACGGAGAGCTGCGCGAAGCAATTCCAACACTGCACCACGCCATAGGCGCATTAAGATTTCGGGAGGATAGTACACACTGGGCACCCAACAACTGGATAAGGCTTTCCAGCCCCCCGCAGTAACCATCGTGTGCACATGCGAGTTAAATTCCAAGCGGCCATTAAATGTGTGGAGGAAGGTGATGATGCCAGTGCGTAAGCCATGCTTAGCCGTAATCAAAGCCTTAATTGCATCCGCAGCGAGAATTGGGAGGGCATCAGCCAAAGCTCGGTTTTCATGAAATACCCGCCAAAGCACATCTGGCATGCTAAACGTTATTCCTATGTACGGCACACGCGGTAGTGCTGCTACCCGCTCGGGGATCCACCTTTTTGTTGCCCAATACCCGCAACTCGGGCAGACGCGAGACTTTCAAGTGTGATAAACAATCAGTTCTCCGTTCTCAGACCCAAAGACCTCTGCTCCAAGCGCGGGCGTGCGGCATTGAAGTACCTTTCGAAACGCAGTTCTCACATGTAAGGGCACACCGTCGTGGTCCCAGTACCAACAAGTCTGTTCCAGGATTTGTTTCAGCGGATCCTTATATTTCATGTCCCGTTGTGTCCATCGATGAGGTAAGCTCAGCCCAATAATCCTGACCCACCAGAATGAGCGTTTGTTTGCGTGTACCGGCTTTTATCACAATTGAACCAGGCTTTTGTGTCTCCCGTAGTAACAGAGCGCGTAACAGCACACCTGGTTCGGGAGCCATTTTCTCCATTCGCAACACGTTGATGGCTTGGCGGGTGGTCTTGCCGCTTGAGCGTTCATTGAAATATCGCGATAGCTGCTCGACCTGATCAGCCATGGGCAGGCGGCACAATTGCAAAGCGCGATGTATCGTTACAATTCCGGTTTGGCAAGCTTCCCTTAATCGGAAATGGGCTTTCCTCAGGATGATCTTCACTTTGCTGATGTTGCGAGGACAGGCGCCGGCGAGATAAGCAATCTGTCGCCGAACATCGATCTGCTTAGCTTCTGGCAAATTTGCCAGACCCTTATCTTGCCCGCCAGCAACTTGATTCGCATGAGCCTTCGCTTGAAGACATGGTTCTTGTTCCAGGGCTAGCTGAATCCGGGTGAAGGCGTTCCAGGCACCTCTCGATTGCTGAAGCGTCAGAATCAGCTGAAGGGCTTCGTCATCATTCAGCCGATATTCAGTACAATCGAGAGCCGGGCACCCTTCGCTGACCGCGGCGTGCCACTCTCTCACGCCAGAGATCACGATGCCACTCGATGTGATCAGGATCGGCTCTGGGACACTCGCGTCTGGCTTTCGTCCGTGAACAGCGTGATTGATCAGTGTTCCGACAAGACTTAGCTTCAGGAAGACCGGATGTAACCGCAGTTCTCCTGGCGGACGACGTACCGGAGACCCTTGCAAACCCTTTCCGCCTGAGATAAGGGGCGACTGCAACCTATCCTGGACATTTTGCACACGCTTTGACGCAGGCAGCCCTACGGAAAAAGCGGGAGATTTAGGAGCAGATGGTTCAGGCGGTCCTGAAGCGTTCCCTTGGCGGGATTCGGAAGCACTTCCCTGTTTTTGATAAGGACGAAGCATTCTCTCGTTTCAAAAAACGAGGGAACGAACGAGGGAACGAAAGAATTGAGTCCTACCTATTTACACTCACTTAGCTGCCATCCATGCGCTTAAATTTATTTGTAAGTCCTTACGCGTCAGCAAGTGTCTGGGCTCATAACCCAAAGGTCGGTGGTTCAAATCCACCCCCCGCAACGTTCTCAACGCCAGTGTAGAGCTTTGCTCCACTGGCGTTTATTCTTGATCCTGCAAACTCCTACTGATCAACCAGATGCCCAGCTTCTCTCAACTCAATTCTAGGCGAAGTACTACTTGAAGTATTTTGGCTTGCTAACGCTCCTAATGCGTAAAACGGCCAAAAACTCAAAGAGTTCAAGAAAGCGTGATAAGAGAGGCGCGAGGCCTCCCAGAAGATCCCATTTCCCGATGCCGAAATAAAAACGCTCTCCTTCGGCATTCTTTGATGGGACTATCCAAATTTCTTTCACGGTCTTGCTGAGTTCATTTGGCATATTCTTTCTGTTTTGCGATCAATGACCTGACAGAGAAGATTTGGCCTCACACGAGTTTTCTCAGCTCTCCAAGCAGCTCAAACTGTTCCTGCCTGTTATTCTTCGCTGCGCCTTGACCTCCTCAAGTTCTTTTTCGCGCGCGGCAATCCTCTTCTTTAAGGAAGCCGCAGGCACGCCCTTTGCGAGAGCATCCCGCAGGATTTCGATTTCAGCCTTTCCGTTTTCTTCCGTCTTTTCAGTTGTGTAAACCGAGTTGTCGCCGGAATCCAGGTTTTTCCTGAGTTGCTTCACAAATTCAATTGAAGACGAAGTTGGTGACGTATTCCAAAGTGGAAAACGCTTAACCATTGTTCCGATTTGATTCGGGACGAACATCCAGAGGAGGGCTTATGAAGATTGTGCCAAGCGGCGACTTCGCGGTCATCGCGTCCGAGAATATTAAGTTTATTGTGACAAGACAAGGCATGCCGTCGCTTGGCTATCGCACCTCGGAAGAGTCTGCAAAAATGACGGCCGGGGATTGTGGAAAAGACGGCGGCGGAATCGCCTTGGAAAACGCTCCGCGTTTACCATTTTCCCGCAGTCTGGACGGCTCCGGTCCCTCAATTTAGAAGTGCTATGCTCGAAACCCCCAAACCCGGAGAATATCTCATTACGATTGGACTAAAGATGGGGTCAAGTCAGCCCATGGGCGCTACGGCCTTGGATCCTGGCTCCTGTTAATGCAAGAAATGTCGTCCGACAGAAGACTATCGGCGCGGCCACCGAGTCGCTCGGTTGAGGGCCCCCCTTTAAGCCGCCCCTTGTATGTGATGCCCCGAGTCTCGCTCTCTCCTACGGCATTCAGCCAAGAGCAAAGAGTCTAGGCCAATTAGGACGGTCATTTTACGAACTTCGGCTCGAAATTCTGGGACAACAGCAACGGAGCCATACAGTCTCTGGGCCCACTTCCTGTGATCACTTCGATTGACAGGTGTGGCGGAACCCCATGATTGAAATCAACGCGCCATTTCAGGGTTTCTGGGTACAGCTCTCGCATACTGCAGAAGCAATGATAGGCGTCATCCACAAGAGGAGAAGTGTTGAGCGAGGCATACCGCAAGATAATGTGAAATCGGGCCGTTTGATTGTCTATCGGCAAACCCTTCATCCTTGGATCGTAGGAAGCATCCTTCAGACTATCTTTTCCGGCTTTCTTGGGCCAGGTGCGTTGCAGCTTGGGTGGCTTCGCGCAGGAGGTATAGAGAAATCGCACCGAACGGGCACGATTATTGTTGACGATATCGCCCGATGCACTATTGACCCAGACCTTGGATTTGTTGCGATGCATCCAGATCTCTTCCGCCTGCAGCGGGACAACGTAGTCGGGGCATGGAACAATAACCTCCAGATGGCAAGTCTGGTAAGGTAGAGTATCTTGCTTGATCAGCAGTATTTGGTCAGCATCTTCCTTGGATAGAAACTGGTAAACCGGGGCGCCCGTAGGCCCCGTGTTGCGTTCAAACTCGTAAACGTACCCCTTTTTGAAGGGTTTGCGGGACGGTGGCTTGGCGCCATCGAGATGAAAGTCGTTTGAATCAGTCAGGAGGTTGGCGAAATGGTTTTCGCAGATTGGCGCAAAGATCCTAGCGGTACCTGACTTTATGCCTTGCTTGAACTGAACACAAAATGGGCCGATTAGATCGACAATCAACTGCGGATCTGGTGCGTTTGGCATTATGGTTCTCCTCTTTCCTAGAGCAGCTAACAAATGCTGAGTCATTTCAGTCAACGTCCAAATACAACAAAAGATCCCCAGTAATAAGGATGCTCATATCCTAGTGTCTGCCTAATTACACTCTTGGCTGAGCGGAGCGAAGCCTCTGGTGTCTTGCCGGAAAGCAAATTTGCATAGAACTCTCTCATCAGTTTGCGTGTAGCTAGAGAATCCACTTGCCATCTGCTGGCCACCACCTGGCGAGCACCACTTGCCATCAACGTGCGCGTCAAGCTATTCACTGCTGAATACCCACCGCTGCTGCCGGACGCGGTATTGCAACCGGAAAGCACGGCCAGTTGCATGCGATGAAGATCAATGCGGCCCAGATCAGCCGCCTCCAATCTAAAGTTGCCGCCTAACAGCAGGCCAACCGTCCTAACGTTGGCTATCGCGTGCCCGGCAAAATGAAACAGGTTCGCCTCGGGCAACGTACGGATCAAAAGCTCTCGTGGGGCCTTACCTCCAAACAGAAACTTGGCCTGATGAAAAAGTGCGCTGACCTCCTTGGCCTCTTCCTCGGTTTCTGCAAGCAAAGGAAAGCCGGAGGCGGGCGATTGTACTGAAGCAAACACCACGGCTTTGCTGTCGGGGCCAATCGTCTGGCTCGCGGTTGACCGCAAGTACCCGAGCCCGGGTGAGTAAGCGATGTTGAGAATGTCGCCCAAATACGATCCCTTTTTGTCACGCAACAGATCAAAGGGAACGCGATCGAGAACACCCTCGCTTTCGATCAGCAGAGCCGTTGCGCCATCGAGTTCGGTTTCCAGAGGAGCGAGCAGAATGTCATACAAACGGGTCGCTTCATCCTGCAAGATCGACCGTGAAGAAACAGGAGCACTGCAGTGCCGCGCGAACCGCAATACCAGCGGCTCCAGATCGGCGGAGGGTTTTAGCAGGTGGATCGTGACAACTCCGTTGTGAAATACGAAGGCGCGAAGTGAGCCGGGCTCGACGATGTAAGAGATCAGAACAGTTTTCAAAGGGAGCCCATACGACGCATTAGAAAGAGTGCCTGCCTGAGTCAAGGGGACTTCTTGCGCGTGATTCGACCCGGTACGAACCGATGCGCCTTTATACCACTCCCACCAGGAGAGAGCTTCCTCGGGACTCGCCGATTGAAGCTTAATGGTCAACACGTCACGGTAGAGTTTTGCTTCGAAGCGGCTCCAGGACAAGCGTTCCGCCTCCGAATGGAGACCATTCAAGTATTCCTCACAAATAGACAATGCCCGCTCCAGCATGGTCGCAGCCTCAGCCTGTCGACCTTGTGCCATCAAGACCTCGGCATAGATCTGGAAATAGGAGGCCTGGAACTGCCCGGCTTCGGCGCGCTCAAAGGTAGGCTTTAGGTTCTCGAGAGAGGAGAGAGCTTCAGTTGAGTTTTGCGAGGTCAGATGCATTCGGACATTCTGCAGGGCAATCTCAGCTCTCCGCAGATGAACTGCCTGGTCCTCGGGAAGAGATCCGAGCATCTGTGAAACTTGGTCCAGAGTTCGTGTGGCTTCGTCATTGTTCCCCGCCTGTTCCTCAGCCAGAGCCAGGAATTGCAATTGAATGGCATGGTCGACCGGATCCCGTTGAGTGAAATCAGCCAGCAATTCCGCCGTGGCAAAAGCGTTCACGTGGTTCCAGCCGCCGGCGTCAGCCAGCACAGAGAGCGAGGAATAAAGATTCTCTCCGCGATGATGGTTTACAGCCAAATGCCAAAACGAGTCCAGTCCCTGGACGAGGCGACCGAGAGCGGCGTCGAAATCACCGGTGTAAACGCTGTACATGGTTGAGAGAGTCCTTGATCGCAGCGCCAAACTCGGATAGTGGAACTGCTCGGCCAGCCGCTCCGCGGTCGACGTGTGGCGCATGGCTTCCTCGATGTGCCCCGATCCTTCCTGGCACTGTCCTTCCTGCAACAAGACCTGTATGTGCAGCCAGTGATAGCGTCGGGCTTTGATCTTAGGTAAAAGCGCAGCTGCCCTAGCACTACACTCGCTGAACTTGAGCGCAAACGTCTGGGCATAGACCATCGCAAAGCCGACCCAGAGCTCGCCTGCTGGATTTCCAGAATGCTGAAATGCGACGCTGGCATTTCTGGCGTACTGAATGCTGGCCTGGTATCGTCCGCTGTTCAGGGCTTCATCGCTTTCGGCTGCATCCTTTACTGCCTGCTGCTGGCCACCTTGTTCAAGGACTTTCTGGATATCGGCAAGCCACGGGTCATCGTGATCGTTCTTGAGGATGGCAGAGAGATCGCGGAGGGCGCGGCGGACAACCATCTGCTGCGCAACGTCAGCCGTTGACGATGCATAAGCTAGTGCCAGCCATGACCGCATGGCCAGCTCCAGATATTGCTCTATACGCTCATCGGAAATACGCGCCCCGGCATCGCCTTCCACCTCGGCCGAGAACTCGGCCGGCGAGCGCAGCAACGATTGGGATGCTTTCTTTTTCTCCTCAAGCTTCCTGTTTACCCTGGCGAGGTTTTCGCGGGCTTCGCCGGCCCAAGACGAAGAAGAGTCGACCTCCAAATAGCGATTCCATTTGTTGATTGCCTCATTAAAAAGTGAGACCTTCTCCAGAACCAGAGCTTCATTGAATAGAGCAATCGAGTTCCGGGGATCGGAGTGGAGTACCTTCTCGAGCAACTCGATCGCCTCGGCATAGTCGCTGGGATGGTTCATGGCGTTGCCTCGTTCGACATACGCGATCGCTAGGTCCAATTGCAACGAAGTTCTCGTGGGGTCTTCCGCCTGAAGCGACTGCAGCATTTCCACGGCGGTGTCGAAATGCCCTTCGAGGATGTCAGCCCTGGCACTCAATTGGAGCCAGTGTGCATTGTCAGGATGCAGCTGGAGCTTGTGGGCGATCACGTTTTCCGCATCCAAAAGTGCTAGCGGGCGGTGAATTGAGGAGTCGGGACCACCTCTTGTGACAGCGCGTTCGCTGTGAGTTGCTCCGTCGATCCGCAATTCTAAGGTTCTTTGTTCGGTGTACGCCTGCGCCAGCAATTGATCTACGTCTGGCTCTCTGGTCTTTAGCACGACCACTGCGACAACCAACGTCAATGCAATGCCAGCCCACGCCAGCCGCGGCCACCAACCAATTGCTGTCTCTATACCTTTGAGTTTGACAGGTGTTCCATCCGCTCCGGCCCGTTCTTTGTCCAACGGTGTTGCTCTGTCGACCAAGGGTCCAGTATCAAGACTCTGAACCTGAGCAGCCATCTTCTTTCCCATCTTACGCTGCCATTCCGGCGAAGCGCTCGGCAACTTAGCGAGCACTTCTTGTTCTTCAGCCGTCACGTCTTGGGCCAGGTCTTCCATCGATTCTTTCAGCAACGGTCCACACCAATCGCATTTAGCAGCGTGTGCCACGTATCGTGCAGCTTTCTCTTCCTGGATTCGTC